>DAIQMM010000058.1:0-4395 GCA_036788915.1 Nanosynbacter sp.
ACCTCTCACCTCTTCAACGTCAATGAAGCGCTCTAGCCAAATGAGCTAATCGCCCGAATGACAATAGTTTACCAGAATAAAAAAGAGAGTGCAAGCCCGTGATATAATCGTTATATGAGTAAAGACGAATTAACTTCAATGCGACACAGTTTGGCACATATTATGGCACAGGCTGTTCAGCACTTGTGGCCTCACGCAAAGTTTGGTGTCGGCCCAGCTATTGATAATGGTTTTTATTACGATATTGAACTCGGAGACGCGACAATTTCTGAGGCTGATTTTCCGAGAATTGAAAAGGAAATGAGAAAAATTATTCAGGCTGATTACAGGTTTGAGCGTCGAGATGTGACAATTGACGAAGCTTTGCATTGGGCCCAGGAGGCCGGTCAGGTATTCAAGGTTGAGCTTTTGAATGACTTGAAGCAGCATGGCACGACAGTGGCTAAAGAGCTAGAGAGTCTTGCTGAGGTTGCAAACGGTGAATGTCAGGGTGTTAATGTGGTTTCTTTGTACTCTCAGGGAGACTACACTGACTTATGTCGTGGCGGTCATGTTGAAAGTACAGGTAAGGTTGGTGCATTTAAGCTGATGCGTGTTGCTGGTGCCTATTGGCGTGGTGATGAAAAAAATCCACAGATGCAGCGGCTGTATGGTGTTGCATTCTCGACTCAAGAGGAGCTGGATGAGTATCTAGACATGCTTGAGCTGGCTCGGCAGCGTGATCATCGCAAGCTGGGCAAGGAATTAGACTTGTATACGACATCTTCTTTGGTTGGCGTAGGTTTGCCACTATTTACGCCACGTGGTACAGTACTGCGTGATATTGTCGCACAATATTCAAATCAGTTGAGACAGCAGTTTGGTTTTGAAAAAGTCTGGACACCGCACATTACAAAAAAGGATCTGTATGAAACCTCTGGTCATTGGGCTAAATTTGGTGATGAGCTATTCTTAGTTAAAAGTCAGGAGACTAGTGATGAGATGGCTCTGAAGCCGATGAACTGCCCTCATCATACGCAAATTTTTGCCTCTAAACCACGAAGCTACCGTGATATGCCTGTTCGCTACCTGGAGACAACGACAGATTATCGTGATGAAAAGACGGGAGAGCTGGGTGGCTTAAGCCGAGTCCGATCACTTACGCAAGATGATAGCCATGTCTTTTGTAGGCCAGATCAAATTGAGCAAGAAATTAATAATCTTTTATCTGCGGCTCAAGAGCTGTATGGGACAATTAATATGAAGCTGCGAGTGAGATTGAGTTATCGCGATGAATCCGATGCCTATTTAGGCGATCATTCGTTATGGCAATCATCCCAGGCACAATTAAAATCTGCAGTTGAGAAAGTTGGATTGGATTATTTTGAGCAAGCTGGAGAGGCGGCATTTTATGGGCCAAAAATTGATTTTATGGCGACTGATGCGATTGGGCGTGAACATCAGGTCGCTACTGTTCAGCTGGACTTTGTTCAGCCGCAACGCTTTGGTTTGGAATATGCTGAGAGTGATGGCAATTTTACAACACCCGTAATGATTCACTGTGCGTTACTAGGCTCTATTGAGCGTTTCCTGAGCGTGTTTATCGAGCACACTGGTGGCTGGTTTCCTTTTTGGGCGGCTCCAGAGCAGGTGCGCATCTTAACCATTAATAACGACGTTTCTGAATATGTAGATAAAATTACAGCAATTTTATCAGGGGTGGTACTGGACCAACCGGTAAAATATAATGAAGTAAGATTTACAACAGATGATCGGAATGAGTCATTGGGCAAGAAGATCCGCGAAGCCACTGCGATGAAAATACCAGTGCAATTAATTGTTGGTCCGAAAGATGTTGCTGCGGCTGAGGTTAGCGTTCGAACACATTCGGGCGAAGAAAAAGTCCCGCTGGATAGTCTCGCCGAATATTTAAATAACTGCCGATAGCGGGTGTTCGTGTCTGATTTATCGATAAATAGTTTTCGAGATCGAGTCTACGCCTTGATGGCTGATTTGCCAGACGATAAAGTTACTACTTATGGCGACCTGGCTGCAATGGCAGGTCGGCCGTATGCTGCGAGAGTTGTTGGTGTTATCGCTCATGGCGGTCCAGCGGACATTCCCTGGCACAGGCTTGTAAACGCTAAAGGCGGATTGGCTATAGGGTTTCCTGGAGGTAGGGTCGTGCAGAGATCCTTGCTGGAGCAGGACGGAATATTTTGTGACGAAGCTTGGCGAGTTATTGATTTTGAGAGGCGACGATGGCGACCGATAAATTGATAGTAATTGTTGGTCCAACTGCCAGTGGAAAGACATCGCTTGCGATTGATCTTGCTGCACGCTATGGCGGAGAAATTATTTGTGCTGATAGCAGGACTGTCTATAAAGGCATGGATATTGGAACGGCCAAGCCTTCGCTGTTTGAGCAGCGCGGCGTACCGCACTGGGGTCTTGATTTGGTGGACCCCGGAGAGGCTTTTAATGCGTCTATGTTTAAGGAATATGTCGATCGGAAGATAGCTGATATAAGAAGGCGAGGCAAAGTTCCTTTTGTTGTTGGCGGCACTGGTTTATATATCGATGCGGTGTTGTTTAATTATCAATTTGGTCCTTCGCCAGATGATGTAAAAAGATCTACATTTGGTAAGTTTGACCTCCGTGAACTTCACGATTATTGTAATAATAACAATATAAAAATACCAGAAAACAGTAAAAATAAGCGTTACGTTATTAGGGAGATTGAGAGGCGAGGTGTTCCGGCGGAGAGACAGAATATCCCTCTGCAGAATGCTATTATTGTAGGAATTACAACTCCTAGATCAATACTCCGAAGTAGGGTGTCCTGTAGGGCGAAAAGCATGGTAGAGGCTGGGGTTATTGATGAAGCGGTGGCTATTCTCCAGAAGTTTGGTGATAATAGCGAGGCTGCAACTGGAAGCGTTTACCGAATTATTAAAGATTTCTATATGTCAGAGACTGGCTGTGTGGATGATCTAGTGGAGCAATTTATCAAGAGTGATATGGGCTTAATAAAACGTCAGATGACATGGTTTCGCCACAATCCGTTTATAGTTTGGGGGACTGCCTCGAGTGTTGAACACTATTTATCACAAATACTAGAAGACCAGTAAAAATCGTGATACAATTATAGTACAATGATTGACTCATTATTTGGCTCAAAAACGAGGGTGAAATTACTTCATTTATTCCTGAATAGTCCTGGCAGCTCGTTTTATGTTCGAGAAATTACTCGGCTTATTGACGAGCAGATTAATTCAGTTCGTCGTGAACTGGCTAATATGATGTCGGTCGGTATTATCTGTTCTGATAATATAGACAACAAACTATATTATAGCCTTAACGAGAATTATGAATATGTAGGTCCACTCAAAGCCATATTCTCCGACAAAAAACCTCTTGATAGAACATCTACTAATTCTGGAAAAACTTGGATTGATATGTTGTCTGCTGTATCTGGATTAAAGATTGCAATATCTGCTGGTCGGCTAGTTAATGATATGGGCAGTGAAATTGATATCTTGCTGGTCGGTGATTTGTCGCAGTCTGTTACGGCAAAAATAATAAAGCGAATAGAGAAGATGTTTGGCTGTGAGATCAACTATGCAGTAATGACATATGAAGATTTTTATTATCGACTGAGTGTACGCGATAGGTTTATAATGGGTATTATGGGTGGAAAACATATGGTGTTGGTTGACAAAGAGAACATACTAGGGAAGGAGTAAATAGATGTTTGAAGTGGAATATAAAGGGGCAAATGCTGTAGTTTTGACAACGAAAAAGACACGAGTTGTTTTTGATCCTAAGCTTTCTTTGTTTGGTTGTAAGGACGTGTCTGTAAAAGACAGTGTTGAGGTTGCGACTGAGGATAGGTTCGCTGTCGACGATTCGTCTCACAAGGTATTTTTTGATCGACCAGGCGAATATGAAGTGGGGGATGTGTCAATAACTGGTATTGCTGCCCGTAGACACGTAGACACTGAAAACGAGGATTGTGGCACTACTATATATAAGCTGGCTATTGGTGGAATTAAAGGTGTGCTGTTAGGTAATATCCAGCCAAAATTGAGTGATGAACAGCTCGAAACTATTGGTGTTGTTGACTTTGTTGTCGTTCCAGTCGGTGGTGGTGGCTATACGCTTGATCCGACAGCTGCTGCTGCTGTAGTTCGTCAGCTTGACCCAAAAGCGGTCATTCCAGTGCACTATAGCGACCCAGCTATTTCTTATGACATGCCGCAAGCTGGTGTCGATGAGTTTATAAAAGAGCTGGGTACTAGTGTTATAGAGGTTGGGTCTAAGTGGAAGGTGAAAAAACTAACAGATATACCAGAAAGTCAGTCTGTGATAAATATTGCAAGAAGTTAGCTTGTTTGTGTGATAAAAAATAAAACC
>DAIQMM010000059.1:0-4221 GCA_036788915.1 Nanosynbacter sp.
GCGTTAGCTGGCCGATGAAGAGGGTTTTATTATTGACGAGCCGCATGGCGATAATCTCCATGGCTGGACGGAATTGTTATACATTTATGGACACCCGAGCTTTCCTGACCGTAGTTTGGCAGAATTGAATGATGAGGAGTGGCAAGAATATTTGAATGCGATTGAAACGGTTGATGGATTTGTGATGCTGAGGGATTATTTGAAAGTAGATACTTGATTAAATTTAGGAGGTCTTATGTCGGTTGAAATTAAAAGATCCAAAAAAGACATATCGGCTGTCTTTACGCGCGTGAAAAATAAATTAGCGCTAGTGCTTGCGGATAGTTCGCAAATTCATCATGTCGGCAGTACCGCGGTACTTGGTTTGGATGGTAAAAATATCCTAGATATCCTTATTTCTGCTAAAGATAGCGAACACATGAACGAGCTGCGGGACAAATTGGTAGCAATTGGATATTTTCCTTCATTAAATCCAAGTTCCCGTCAAGGGTATATCTTCCTGGCGTCCCGACAAGAAGAAACTGGCGAGGGCGATATCCATATTCACCTCGCGGTCGCGAATACTGAAACGCACGATAACTTCTTAATTATCAGAGATTACCTAAGGTCTCACAATGACGAAGCTGATCAATATTCAAAGATAAAATATCAATATGCCAAGCAAGCAAATTACGACAGGTCGGCGTATAAAAAACTTAAAGCAGCTTATGTCGATAAGTTATTGCAACGTGCCAGGTAGTGGAAAAATGGCGGCTAATCTCCTCCTTCACATTCCGCACGCTTCATTGCATCTGCCGCCAGATTTTTGGCGCGATGTTACGGTTGATCGGAAAATTATCGAGCACAATCTAAGTTTTATGGCTGATTATAAAGTGGACGAACTTGCCAGAGACATTGATTGCCATAAAGTAATAGCCAAGTATTCGCGGTTATATTGCGATGTTGAGCGGTTTCGGAATGACACCGATGAGCCGATGGCGAGGCTGGGTATGGGCGCGGTCTATACGCATTTGCCGGGAGGTATGCAGTATCGCCAGGTAACGCCTGAGTGCCGCGAGGAAATCATCAGTCAAGCGTATGAACCTCATCATGCACAGCTAAATAAATTGAGCCAAAAAATTATTACTCAGTACGGCTCGTGTATGATGGTCGATCTGCATAGCTACAGTGATGATTTGGTGCGAAAATTGTTTGGCTATACGGAGAATCTGCCTGATATTTGCCTGGGGTATGACGATGAATGGTTTAGTGAAAATGATGCCCTGAAGCTAAAATTATACATAGAAAAGCTGGGTTATAGCTGCGTGCTGAATTATCCGTATGCGGGTGCACTGGTGCCGATGGATTTTTACCGCGATAAAAAGCCAGGACTGCGCTCAGTCATGTTGGAGATTAATCGGCGTATTTACCTGGATGGTGAAACGGTGCGCCAAGAATCAGTGTGCGACATTAGTAAAATAATCAAATATATCGCTAATGAATTTTAAGGGTTATAACTGAACACTCAGCCACGTCGTCAATATATCGCCGGCAAAGTAGGCCAGCCCAGCAGCGACCGCTCCCAGGAGCAGGGTGGTGGCGGCTTCTCGCCACGGTGATTGCTTGCCGACTTTGTCCTTAATAAAGCCGATTGTTAAGAAAGTAATTGCCGTTAGTAGCGAGCTGATATAGAATAGGGTGGTACTTGGTGCTTTCATAGCTGCAATCACGTCGATCAAGTAGATTAGTACTGGCACGCTGCCGACTGCCACGAAAGTCAAGAATGTAGCTAAACCGATAATTTTGGGAGAAGCCTAAGGAGTAATCTATGATTGAAATCGAAGCCAAATTCAAATTATCTGACAATATGACCCGTGACAAGCTCATCGCGGTTCTAGAAAGTCAGTTTGTCTTACCCGCCTCAGTCAAACACCAAATCGATACGATTTTTCTATTACCTGAACAGGTTGACGCACCAATTATTCCTGGCTCAAAGATTATGCGAATACGTGACATCCTCGACCCAGAAACTGGTGGGTTGCAGCGGAGCTTGATAACGCTAAAAATCGAAAGGCGGGCAAAATTAGTGTCCGATGAATATGAGTCTGCAGTTGACAACGGCGACATGGCACGCCAAATGCTCACAGCACTGGACTGGCAAGAAGTTGTCACGGTTGATAAAGTCCGCCTTGAATCGAAAACTGAGGATTATACGATTTGTATCGATGAAGTTGCTGGACTAGGGCTATTTATTGAGCTGGAGGTTTTGGCTGAGGACGACGCAAATACCGACAATATTCAACAACAAATGTATAGTTTCCTGAAAAACCTAAACATTGATGGCGAATTATGGAAGGCTCCTTATGATACGAGCATTAGAAATCTGCGGAATATTGCATCAAAAAATTGCCAGTCTTCAGAATAATCTGTGTTTTGGGGTTCTATGCTTAACAATACAGGCCATTGGTGCTATTTTTTTTACATAAAAATTAACCACTACTCTTTGTAAAATTGATTTCAGGTTCGTTGTAGTTATAGTTTTTGCTAAATCGTATTTAGTGAATGGTGTGGCAGTTTGTTGATAAAAATAAATTGGCACAGAATTGTAGAGTGGGTCGGTTGTAAACGCCTCGGCGAGATCGTTTAGGCTACTAGCGTGTGGCGCAAGGTTAAACGCTTGTAAATAGCTTTGTGCCACTTTGCCTGCATTTTGCCAATCAAAGGATTTTTTCACAGTGTAGGTTTGGCTGGCAGTATTGCCGTCACAATAGGCGGTAAATTCACTGCGGCTGGACGGATAGGCTGAGACTTGGTCAAGGCACGCACTACGCACTAGGTCGAGTAGTATTGGATGCATACAAAAAAAGGCGGCGGTTGCCTGTTTGCTGGAGTCGGGAATTTCAATCGTCAGTGTGATGTCTATAAAATCATCTGGCTGATAATCAATCTCTAGCGGTGGATTTTTGACTGGTTCGGCGGCTTTTTTAGGCTTGGTAGATTGGTTTCTGGCGAAAGCTTTTTGGCAGCAATCCAGTTGTCTAAACAATTCTGTTTCATCCCAGATGACAACGCTTGCTTTCATCTCCGCTTCAATGTGGGCAACGGATTCGTGAATCATGGATAGATCAAATGGTTTTATATCAGCGATGACTTTTTCAAATAGCGTGATCGATTCTCGGGTAAAGAACGCTATGTCAAAAAATACGCTTGATTCGGATGTTGTGCCATGTAGTTCGCCAACGAAGGCTCGCTCATTGCCGGTTTTTTCTATAGCCCGCAAGAATCGCCGAATAACCAAATGCTCAAACAAATGGCAGACATCATGGTCGGCTGGCAAATCGTAGGCAGAGTATAGCTTGTGGATCATGGGTTTATTGTAGCAGGGTGAGTACCCCACTCCAAAAGCTTTATACTATTGGAGTGGGGTCTTCTCGAACTCAGAAGCTCCTGAACGGAGCCTTGCTGTTCGAGGTTCCCGAGTCGCTACGGTTTGTCAGCGACCTGGGTGCGTCGGCCTTCGGGGTCGACGGCTTGGATGTGGAAAGCCCGCTGAAGGTCACCTTCGGCAGACTTCCCGGCGAACCGCCGAACCGCTGCTGGCCGCTCTGGCCGAAGCTGTCGTGGTGGTTCCGGTTGCTGTTCAGCCCCTTCTGGGGACGACCAGTTGCCATTATAACTCCTTCTGGAGTCGGGCAGAGAAATTCATTCTCCGCGAAGTGGGACGTCTCAAGCCCAATAGCTTTGGGTGAAACGCCGACCTCTGCGAGTGCAAAGGTTGATATATATATCAATAATTGAGTTGTACGTCAAGTGGTTTTGTAAAGATTGCTATGAATCGTATTAATCTTTATATATTAACTAAAATCGCGTATGCTCTCTGTTTGCTGTGATACGAAGCCTTTCATGATTTGTTTTCATATAATGATCCGCAGAAGCTTGGCGGTGAAAGTGTTAAGTGACTATATTGCTCGCCCATTTCACATTCCCTTCACACACTCCTGCTACAATGACATAGAACCAAGAAAGGAGATCTATGTCATTTGTACAACGTGCCTGGTTGTATATCACCAGGAAAAAACTCAAAACGCTGATTTTGCTGGCGATTTTGCTGTGTATGTCGACGATTATGCTGAGTGGATTTGCCATCAAGCATTCGACCGACGCGGCGGCGCAGTCGCTGGACAAAACGCTCAAGGCCGGCTTCACGCTGGGCAATAATCCGCGCACCAATCCGGGAACAGC
>DAIQMM010000060.1:0-4159 GCA_036788915.1 Nanosynbacter sp.
ATTTCATATTCATCATATACACTCATCATAACGCTCCCAAATCTTTTAGTGCTTGCTCAAAGCTTGTCATGGCTCGTCGAAAACTTTGCGCGGTTAGTTTCACGTTGGTCTCATGGGCAATTTGATTGCGTAATTTGTGCGCCGCCCATAAACCATTTTCATCCGTCCAGTCACCCTTGCGAGTTTTCAATCTGTCGCCCATCGTCGCACCCACCACGCCGCAGTCACGCATGGCTTTGTCGAGTAGCTTATCGGCTTTGACAATTGCCATCTGTAAGCTGTCCGAGCCGCCCGCCTTGGCACCGTGCTGGATCGCTCGCCAGACCTTTTGGTACATTTCCTTATTGATTTTTTTATGCCCACGCGATGTCAGCTGGATAAAGACAATCAACAAACCGCCGATCAACAATACCGCCACCACCAGTGCAATCAATAATCCGTCCATCAGACAACCTCCACTTCGGCTGCCAATTTCAGCAAGTTGCCGTCTGACCGATAATCGCCAACGAGCTGCACACCAATTGGCAAACCTTCGTCGTTATTTCCGGCTGGCACAGAAATCGCTGGCAGTCCCGCCAAGCTGGCCGGCACCGTCATGATATCAGCCAAGTACATCTGCACTGGATCGGCATGCTCCCCAAACCGAAAGGCTGGCGTTGGTGCGACTGGCATCAGCAATGCGTCGTACTCAGCAAACAACTGCTTGAACTCATTGATGAGAAGCGTGCGTGCTTTTTGTGCCTGCATATAGTAAGCGTCAAAGAAACCACTCGACAACACAAAACTACCGATCATAATTCGCCGTTTGTTCTCCGTTGTGAAACCTTCATTGCGGCTGCGACCGTACAATTCCGCCAGTGTTTTCACTTCAGCCGCTCGGTGGCCATAACGCACGCCGTCGTATCTCGCCAAGTTTGACGATATCTCTGCCGGCACAATGATATAATACATAGCCAACGAATGTCGCATCATACTGAGGTCCACTTCTTCAACGTCATAGCCGAGCTGCTTTAATTTTTCTGCATAATCAAGCGTTGTTTGGCGAACTGCCGCATCCACGTCATCAGTCATACACTGCTTCACCAAGCCAATCTTCTTCTTGGCAAAGCCTGACTGATGCTGCCAAAAGTCTGGCAGCGTGGTCATGTCCTTGTCGTCGCGGCCTGCCATGATTTCCATCACCAAATTAGCGTCATCAGCGTTCGTCGCGAAACAACCGATGGTGTCGGTGCTCGAGGCCATGGCTACTACGCCGTAGCGACTGACTGCACCGTAGGTCGGCTTGACACCGACCACACCGTTGAAGCTGGCCGGCTGACGAATCGAGCCGCCAGTGTCTGTACCTAGTGCAAACGGCACCACATCAAGCGCCGTCACGACCGCCGAACCTCCCGATGAACCGCCAGCTACGCGAGTTTTGTCCGCAGCGTTTTTGGTCGGACCAAAAGCCGAGTTTTCCGTTGAGCCACCGTGGGCAAAGGCATCCAAGTTGGCCTTGCCGATGCAGATTGCACCTTCAGCTTCCAATTTTTCAACTGCCGTTGCCTGAAGTGGTGCGTTAAAGTTCTCGAGCATCTTCGAGGCAGCAGTTGTCGGTGCTCCAAAGGCCAAAAAATTATCTTTCACGACAAATGGCACGCCGGCCAATCGCCCAGAAATCTCACCCTTATCCACCAGCTCGGCTCGCTCCAACGCCCGCTCTTCCGTTAAACTGAGCAGTGCATGATATTCTTCAACTTCGCGTGCTCGTCGTAAAGCTTCCTTGACATTGTCAACTGCACTTTTTCCTACAAAATCACTAATCCGACTCATCACAACACCTGCGGCACTTTCACTTGATTGTTCTGTTTTTCAGGTGCTAGCTCAAGCAGCTCGTCTCGGGAAATCCCCGACTGAACCTCGTCTTCACGCCAGACATTTTCTAGGTCTGTCACTTGATAAGTTGGTTCGACGCCAGACGTATCAAGCTCGCTCAGCTGCTCAATATATTTAATAATTCGCTCAAGATCATCTCGCAATCCACTCGCCTCATCATCGGATAATTGCAAGCCACTCAACGTCGCCAAACGCTGAACGTCATCGTTGGAAATAGTATTCATATATTCATTATACCACCGAACACAGGGGTTTTAAGGAAATAAAAAGGTTGCCAAGAATCGACCTTGACAACCTCTATCATTAGCTACTATTTGCTAGTCTGTTATATACTTTGAATATTCTTTCATGTATGTAGAAAAATCTTCCGATGGACGTGAGGTCTTGTGAGACTGCACAGTTACGGTAATAACACTCGCCAGAAGCAAGGCTGATGAAACACCCAAAAGCACAAATGATGCAATTTTTGACGCATTCACACCGTTAACGATCTTACCGACAAAGAAAGCGGTCGCTGCCAAAACGCCGAGACCTAGTGCGTACGGCAAAAACTCAGCCAAATACAGCGACTTATAGATTTCACCCGAGCCTCGAACACCGATGAAAAGTAATGAGCTGATTAATATACCGATCAGCTGTGCCGCAAGTGCGATCATCGGCAAAATAAGTGCACCCAATCCGCCGTAGGTAACGAGCTTGTAGGACAAGCGACTCGTGTAACCTTCTCGGTCAACGATACCATTTGTGACACGTCGGAAACCAAGCAGAGCAACTACCGCAAGTAGGATTGCCGCTACCGCAGTAACGACTAGTCCAGTCGACTTGGTTGCCATCGTCAACGAAAAGAGACCAAATAGCCATGACGAGCCACTGTAATTAATAGCTGAGCCACGTCCAGCCCATTCACCGAACAATGGCTGCAAAGCTACGGTGATCAACAGTGCCGCCAGAACAAGCGACATCATCGACAAAACATACTCAAATGTCAACCACTTCGCCTTACCTTTGTCTAAACCAACAACATAGCTATGCTGCTCCTGCTGCACCACCTCTGGTTGCTGTGATTCTTTTTTGGTTGCCATAAATATCCCTCCGTTTAGATTATTTCTAGTGTACCATTGTTTGCTTAATTTCTGCAATCAAATCACGAAGTTCTGCGGCTTTTTCAAACTCCAGGTTAGCACTATGCAGCTCCATCTGACTAGTTAGCTCCTTGATCAGCGTCGGATATTCGTCTTTCGGAATCTTCTCCAAATCAAGCTTTGGCTTTTTGTCCGATTCTTTTTGCGGAATGATGGAACGCAGACCATCGTCAATTTTCTTCTGGATGGTTTGCGGCGTGATGTCATGCTCTTCGTTATATTGCTGCTGGATCGCGCGCCGACGATTCGTCTCATCAATTGCTCGCCGCATACTGTCAGTCATGTTGTCGCCGTACATCAACACCCGACCATCGACATGCCGCGCCGCTCGGCCAATTGTCTGAATCAGCGCCTGCTCACTACGCAAGAAGCCTTCTTTATCAGCATCCATAATCGCCACCAAACTGACTTCCGGTAGATCCAGCCCCTCGCGCAGCAAATTGATACCAACCAAGACATCGTACGTCCCCAGCCGCAAATCCTTCAAAATGTCGCCACGTTCCAATGTGTCAATTTCACTGTGTAGATACGCCGTTTTCACGCCATTGTCCGTCAAATAAGCACTGAGGTCCTCGGCCATGCGCTTGGTCAAGGTGGTTACCAGTACGCGGTGGCCCTTGGCGATGGTCTGGCGAATCTCCTCCATCAAATCATCAACCTGCCCCTCAGTCGGCCGCACTTCAATCGGCGGATCGAGCAGTCCTGTCGGCCGAATCAACTGCTCAGCCGGCTTTGGCGAATGAGCAATTTCATAGTCACCCGGCGTCGCCGATACATAAATCGCCTGGTGAATATGCTGATCAAATTCATCAAACCTGAGCGGGCGGTTATCCAACGCACTCGGCAGACGAAAGCCGTGCTCCACCAGCACTTCCTTGCGTGCCCGGTCGCCGTTATACATACCGCGAACTTGCGGCAAGGTCATGTGCGACTCATCGACCAACAGCAGCCAATCGTCCGGAAAATAATCAATCAACGTCGCTGGCTGCTCACCCGGCTCGCGGTCAGTCAGGTAGCGCGAATAATTCTCAATGCCTTTGACAAAGCCAGTCTCTTTGAGCATCTCCAGGTCATATTTGGTGCGCTGACTGAGACGCTGCGCCTCTAGTAATTTATCGTGTGATTCAAGCCATTGCTAACGC
>DAIQMM010000061.1:0-3986 GCA_036788915.1 Nanosynbacter sp.
GCGTTAGCCTCCGCCGGGTCGGTGGCGGAGCTTTTTCATGTTTAGAATAATTTACTGAGTTTGTCAGACAGTTTCAGTAGCAAAGTTTTATCATCAGAGCTGACCGCCGCCAGCGTCCAGGCATCCGCCACGAAAAACTGACGTGCCGTTTCGATCATCTGCTCTGGCGTTACCGCCAAAATTGCCGCTGGCACGCCGTCATAATCCTTAACGAAGTCGTCAGAAAAGTACCGATTTGTGTAGAAATTGCTAATTTGACCGACAGTTTGAGCACCCATCTGATATCGACCGAGGGCGTATGATTTCGTATTCTCAATATCCTCAGGACTAATCACACCATTCAATACTCGCCTCAGCTCCCTGACGATAATATCAAACAATTCCTCCGCCATTTCAAGATTCACTTGTCCACCAAAATCCCAAGATGAATTGAAAAACCCAGGCGATGTCTCGCTAAACATGCCGTAAGCAACGCCCTTTTTACGAGCAGCCCCAAAAATCCGCGAACTCATCGTACCTGTCAAGATATGATTAATAAAGTTCATGGCATTAACCTCCTCGTCATTTAACTCACGCGGAACGTTCAGAGACCAGCCAAACGTCAGATTCGAAGCTTCTTTGCGTCGAATTAGAATCGGGTTCGCACCATGAAGTTCATCGTGCGGTATTTCAAATCTCTCTCCAGCATCCAGCTGCCACTTCTCGAGAGATTCTTTTATGGCAGTTTTTCGCCCAGACAATTTTCCAGCGATGATAAAACGCATATTTCGTAGAGTGTGCGTACGCTTGTGATGCTCTTTAATATCTTTAAGCGAGATGTTATTGATCGTCTTCAGGCGTTGATTATACGAAAGAATATCCTCACCCAGCGCCTGCTGAATCCGCGGCCACATCACTCGGTTGTGGTTATTCAAATATCCTGTCAGCTCTGAGCGAACATTGCCCTTCTCCGCTTCCAACTCCTCAACATTGAAACGTGGCGTAGTGATCGCCAGACGCTGCAGTTCCAAGATGCGATCCCACTCAAAATCAGCACAATCCGCCTCATAAACCATGGAATAGTCAGACGTATAAGCGTTATGATAAGCACCGTTCTTGGTAAACTCTTGCTCATAAGCATGCTCTGAGCGAAACTTTTCATTGGCACCAAACGCCATATGCTCCATCACGTGAGCTGTTTCGTAAATCTCTTTATCACGAACGTAGCGATTACCAGCCCGAAAGTGAAACTGAGTACTCATCACCGTCGCATTCGGCACGTCTATCAATAAACCGCGTGCTCCATTTTTCAGCTTAATCTCTTCAACCGTATGCTTCATCAGATATCTCCCGCCGCAGGACTAATTATTTGCGGTTTTTCTTACGGTTTTGGCGTTGAGCTTTTTTCTTCTTGCGTGCTTGATTTTTGACACGATTAACGTCTGATGAAACTTTCGCCTTTTTTACAGAAAAGTCATCATCACGATTCTTCTCGCCAGCTGTTACCTCATTCACACCTTTTTCAACAGCAGTTTCCGCCAAACGCGTCAATTCTGTGTCATATTCATCATCTTGAGATTGACGAACTGTCGCGTCCGCTCGACGAACGTGAAAAATTGTGTTCAAAACTTCATTGCGTAGATTTGACTGCAGGCTTGTGAACAATTTTTGTGACTCTGCTCGATATTCCACCAACGGATCACGCTGGCCGACGCTACGCCAGTGAATACCTTCGCGAAGATGTTGCATATTCTCCAAATGCTGCATCCACAAGGTATCCAGCACCGCCATGTAGACCTCACGCTCCACACCACGCAGCTCCTCAGCACCGATCTCCTCACTCTTTTCTTGGTAAGCATCGCGGGCCAATTTCAGAGCTTTCTGTAGCCGTAAGCGATCTTTCTTCTCCAGGCCAATTTTACGCACCGCCGCCTCATCAACTGGAAAAATTGCCACAAAATCTTCAGTAAACTGCGGATTATTTTTCGTCGGCAGAACCGTCAGCTCCTTAACCTTGTCTTGTAACAGCCGCTCAATTTCTGGCTGAATATTATCGCCCTCAAGAATCTTCCGCCGCATCGTATAAACCACGCGACGATGACGATTAATCACATTGTCATACTGAACAACATTTTTACGCGTATCAAAGTTGTAACCTTCAACACGCTTCTGGGCCGCCTCCAAAGTCTTTGACACTGCCTTATTTTGGATTGGCGTATCCTCATCAACGCCCAGTCGATCCATCAGCGTTGCAATTCGCTCACCCTGGAAGATTCGCATCAAATCATCTTCGGTCGATACGTAAAACTGCGTCTCGCCTGGGTCACCCTGACGACCACCACGACCACGCAGCTGATTATCGATGCGTCGTGATTCATGCCGCTCCGAACCGATCACCACTAGACCGCCCAGCTCCTTAACGCCCTTGCCAAGTTTAATGTCGGTACCACGCCCAGCAATGTTTGTCGCCAAGGTAATCGCACCCTTTTCGCCAGCCTTCTCGATGATGGCCGCCTCACGCTCATTATTCTTGGCGTTCAAAATCTCAAACTTGATACCTTCTTTTTCCAGATATTTAGCAATCTGCTCGTTCTTGGCAATCGATCCAGAACCAACCAACACTGGCCGACCTTGCTTGTGATAATCCTTAATAGCTTCAGCCACTGCCTTCAGCTTAGCCTTTTCGGTCTTGAAAATTAAATCTTCTTTGTCGTCGCGAATCACTGGTTTGTTCGGTGGAATCTGGATAACGTCCAGTGAATAAATTTGTTGAAACTCTTCCGCCTCGGTGAATGCCGTACCAGTCATGCCAGAAAGTTTATTATACAAACGGAAATAATTCTGGAACGAGACTGTCGCCAAAGTCATGCTTTCCTGTAGCACTGGCACTTGCTCTTTTGCCTCGATCGCTTGATGGAGACCTTCATTATAGCGGCGACCCTGCATCAGACGACCAGTATGCTCGTCGACGATGATCACCTCGCCATCATTGGTAACCACATAATCTTTATCACGCTTGAACAAAGTTTGTGCCCTGAGAGCTTGATCCATGTGGTAAACGCTGCGGACATGATCTGGCGTGTATAAGTTTTTTACGCCCAACAATTTCTGAACCTTTTCAACACCCTCGTCAGTCAAAGCGACACTACGGCGTTTCTCGTCAAGAGTATAATCACCGTCTGTCAATTTGGCAGCAATTTTCGCAAAAGTGTAATAATTGTCTGGGTTCTCGGCAGCTGGTGCTGAAATAATGAGCGGCGTACGAGCCTCGTCAATCAAAATCGAGTCCACCTCGTCAACGATGGCGAAGTTAAGTTCCCGCTGACGCAGCATTTCCGCATCATTAACCATATTGTCGCGAAGATAATCAAAACCAAACTCGTTATTAGTTCCGTAAGTAATGTCTGCTGCGTAAGCCTCTTTTCGAGTTACTGGGCGGAGTTTACGCATTCGTGGATCATCGTGATTTTCATTGTTATAATCCTTGTCGTAAATAAACGATGCTTCATTAATGATCACACCAACTTTCAAGCCAAGAAAATCAAACATCGCACCATTCCAGCCAGCGTCACGCTGTGCCAGATAATCATTCACCGTAACAACATGAACACCTTTACCTTCTAATGCATTAAGGTAACTCGGTAAAGTCGCCACCAGAGTTTTACCTTCACCAGTCTTCATTTCAGCAACATTACCTTCATGTAGTGCCATACCACCGATAAGCTGCACGTCAAACGGTCGCATCCCCAATGTCCTGTCGGCCGCCTCGCGAACCACCGCAAAAGCCTCTGGCAAAATCGTATCAAGTGTTACACCTTTTTTGCTCAACTTCTGCTTAAGAACCTCAGTTTGACCAGCCAATTCCTTGTCAGACATTTTTTTATAAACGTCAGCCAGTGCATTTACTTCTGCAACACGCTTTTCCAGTCGCTTCAGAATCTTTTTCTGCGGATCACCAAAGATCTTACTCAGCGCTTTTTGTTGTGTCATTGCCATAACGCTAACGC
>DAIQMM010000062.1:0-3967 GCA_036788915.1 Nanosynbacter sp.
GCGTTAGCTTCATCAAGCTGTGATTCGTTAATAATCCCACCCTGTTTTAGAAGCCTCTCAACCTTTTCGTCCGAAACGCGCATAATACTTACGTTTAATTGTACTCGTATCGTCAAAAAAAAGCTAGCATAGTATAATAAAAAGGTGAATGTAAAGAGTGATATAGCGATGCGACAATTTGGCGAGTTGATCGGCCGACTGGTAGCTGGTGGTGAAGTCCTAGAATTGATCGGTGATGTTGGTGCGGGAAAAACGACGCTAACAAAGGGTATTGGCTTGGGCATGGCGATTAATGAGCCGATTCAAAGTCCGACATTTACCATTTCACGCACATATGGTTCGCCACGAGGATTGACGTTGATGCATTATGATTTTTATCGCCTGCAAGAAGCGGGCATTATGGGTGATGAGATCCGTGAGGTTGCCGCTGATCCAACGGCGGTCGTGGTGGTTGAGTGGGCTGGTGCGGTTGATGATGATTTGCCGGAGGATCGGCTGCGGATATTTATTAACGCCACGGCTGAGAATGAGCGGGTGGTTAAATTGGTGGCTGGCGGTGATCGTTCGGCGGTGCTGGCGGCCAAGCTGGAGGAGGAGTTAAGGTGATAATTCTACTTGATACGTCAACTGCGGTTTGTTTTTTAACGGTTATTGACGGCGACAGTCGGCAGTCTTATGAATGGGAAGCTGGGCGGACTTTGGCACACGGGTTACTTCGTTTTTTGCAAGAAAAGACGGGTGATCTGCGTAATATTACAGGTATCGGTGTAATGAAGGGGCCGGGCAGCTTTACTGGACTGCGAATTGGGCTGGCGGTGGCGAATACTTTGGCGGATAGTTTGAGTGTGCCGATCGCTGGGACTAGTGGTGATGATTGGCAAGAATTGGCACTGGAAAAATTACAAGCTGGCGAGAATGAGAAGATCGTTATGCCAGAGTATGGTGCCGCCGCTCACATCACTACGCCAAGAAAATAATCATAGCCAAAGCCGACTCGGCTTAATCAAACAGCAATCGAATAATTTTTAACCAACTTTCAGTGCTAAAACTTTTGAAAGCGTGTATAATTAAAATTACGGTGATTTGTATAGTTTGATTTACCGGATTAGATAGTTTGAAGTTGACTAGTCGTTGATATATTTCTTTGAGGCGAATACTCAAAGGCGATCGGTCGGAAAGGAATAAAAATTATGGCAGGAATTGTCATTGGTGCAATCGTTGGAGCTGGTTTGGGTGCGGGTGCACTTTATGGATATCAAACGGTTCGGCGTTCAAGTGCGAAGTCGCAGATTGACAAAGATTTGGCTTCAGCAAAGTCAAAGGCTAGCGATATTGTTTTGAAAGCGAAAGATGAGGCTTTGAAAATTGAGAATGAGCGTCGTCGTGAATGGCAGAAAACTGAGGATCGGCTGGCTCAGCGGGAAAAGACTTTGGATGGCAAGCTTGATGAGCTTGACAAGAGAGCGGAAAAACTGCGGACTCAAGAGGATGAAGTTGATAGTCTAAAGAATGAAATCCGGGATATTCGGGCACGTCAGCAGGAAAAGCTGGAGAAGATTGCTGGCCTGAAGAAAAAAGATGCCGCTGAAAAGTTAATGCAAATGACTGAGCGTGATATCAAGAATGACCTGACCAATTTAATCTCAAAGCTGCAGCATGATGCGATGGATGACGCTGAGGAGCGGGCTCAGATGATCTTGCTGACAGCGATGGAGCGAATGAGTAGCGAAGTGACAGCCGAGCGAACGGTAACAGCGGTTAAGTTGACCGACGACGAGATGAAGGGTCGAATTATCGGTAAAGAGGGGCGTAATATTCAGGCTCTACAGCGCGAGACTGGCGTTGACATTCTGGTAGATGACACTCCAGGTATGATCATTCTGTCTAGTTTTGACCCAGTTCGTCGCCAGGTGGCACGCTTGAGTCTTGAAATGTTGATGAAAGATGGACGGATTCATCCAGCACGAATTGAAGAGGTTGTTGCCAAGGCGAAGAAACAGATTGATAAAGAGGTCAAGCAGGCTGGTGAAGATGCGATGCGTGAAGTTGGCGTGGTCGGCATTCCAAAGGAAATGTTGCGAATGTTGGGCGAGCTGAAGTTCCGTACCAGTTTTGGTCAAAATGTGTTGAAGCACTCGACAGAAATGGCACAAATTGCTGGCATGATCGCTGAAGAAATCGGTGCAGATGTGCGTATCACCAAGATCGCCACATTGCTGCATGATGTTGGCAAGGCGGTGTCGCATAAGATTGAGGGAAAGCATCATCACATTGGTGCGGAGTTTGCCAGGAAGTATGGCATGGATGAGCGAATTGTCCACGCGATTGAGGCTCACCATGACGACATTGAAGCAACGACACCAGAGGCGATTATCGTTCGGGTGTGTGATGCGGCTTCGGCTGCTCGGCCAGGTGCACGTAATGTTTCAGCCGAGAACTTTGCTGAGCGAATGCGTGATTTGGAGAATGTTGCAACTAGTTTTGACGGCATTGATAAGGCTTATGCGATTTCGGCTGGTCGTGAAGTGCGGGTTATCGTCAGTCCTCAGGCGATTGATGATTTGTCGGCGATTAAATTGGCGCGAGATATTGCTACGAAGATTGAGAGTACCATGCAATATCCAGGTACGATCAAAGTCAATGTTATCCGTGAAACGCGGGCAATTGAGTTTGCTAAATAATGGTTCGCTATACTGATGAGCAGCGTAAAGCGTGGCTGGCTAGCCTGGACGCTCGCTTTTCGAGTGCGGCGGTTCTGATTGAAAATAGCAAGGGTGAGCTGCTAATTCTCAAGGCGAATTACAAGGAGCATTGGTCGTTGCCTGGCGGAGTTGTTGACGCGGGCGAGTCGCCTTTGTCCGCAGCAATTCGCGAGGTAAAGGAAGAGACTGGTCTTGATGTGGCGGCTGATTCGTTGCAATTAGTAATGGTTGCATCGCGTCACGCTGAAGATTTCTTGTCGCACCAATTTGTGTTTGCCGCCAGTCTGCCAGACGAGGCATTTTCTGGCATTGAGCTGCAGGAGTCTGAAATTGAAGCCAGTCGATTTATTAGCAAAGATGAAGTAAAGCGGGCTGATATGCCGCTGCTCTGGGCCATAAAATTGTGGGCAGATGGGCGTTCTGGCTTTGCGGAGACGCGAATTGAATATCACGATGGCAAGCAAACAGAAGAAATTACGCGGGTAATTCCGCTGCAAGGAGGAAAATAATATGGGAGTTTTAGTTATTAGTCGTCATGGTGAGAGTGAATGGAATTTGCTCGGCAAGTGGACTGGCTGGACGGATGTAGATCTGACGGATAAGGGTGTGGCGGATACGGTGCGACTCGGTGAATTGTTAAGGGATATTAAGTTTGACAGGGCGTATACTTCAAATCTAAAGCGGACTCATCAGACGCTTGATGCACTGTTAAAGGGTGCTGGCATAACTGCGGTGCCGACGATTCACGCAGAGGAATTGAACGAGCGTGATTATGGCGATCTGACTGGCAAAAATAAGTGGGAAGTGAAATCGGAAATCGGCGAGGAGGCTTTTAATGGTATCCGTCGTGGTTGGGATTATCCAGTGCCTGGCGGCGAAACCCTGAAAGATGTGTATGGGCGAGTGCTTCCTTATTTTGAGAGCGAGATATTGCCGAAGTTGCAGGCTGGTGAGAATATTTTGCTGGTCGCTCATGGCAATTCAATCCGTGCCTTGATGAAGTATCTCGATCAGCTTACGGAGGCGGATATGTCGCATGTAGAAATGCCATTTGGTCAGGTGTTAGTCTATCACTTTAAGTCGGACAGTTCTTTGCCTGTTCATAAGGAGATTCGTCAAATCGCCATCGATGCACCGAACGCTTAATTTAGTTGTATTTTTCTGTGGCATTGTGGTAAAATATACAAGGTATGTAGATGCATACTTTGTATCGGGGTGTGGCGCAGTTGGCTAGCGCGCGCGGTTTGGGACCGTGAGGTCGAAGG
>DAIQMM010000063.1:0-3936 GCA_036788915.1 Nanosynbacter sp.
AAACAACACCCAGCGGCGAGAAACTTCAGATGGTTTTTGTGAATAAGTCTTCATCCTATTTCTCCTCTTTCTTTGGCATTGGTTTGATGTCGTCGACGAACTCGATTACCGCCAACTGAGCACCGTCGCCAACACGCAAACGTGTTCGTTCAACGCGAACGTGTCCGCTGGTGCGACCGCTGAGTTGTGGGGCGATTTCGTCAACCAGTTTGTAAGCAGCAGCTCGAGTGCTGAGTGCCGCGATCACTTGACGGCGATTATGAAGATCGCCCTTTTTCGCCTTGGTAATAATTTTTTCGATGTGACGCTTCAGTTCTTTGGCTTTTGGCAGCGTAGTCTCGATCTTGCCATGCTCGACCAAGCTGGTAGCCAGGCCCCTCAGCAAAGCTCGCCGTTGATCACGCTCGCGGCCGAACTTGCGCCCTTGATATCCGTGTCTATGCATATTAAAACTCCAACTCCGCCATCTTCTCGCGTACTTCGTCAAGTGCCTTTGAACCAAAGCCCTTCAACTCGCGTAGATCCTGCTCACTCAAAGTTACGAGGTCGCGAATAGTGCGGATTTCATTATTAGTCAGCGCATTCGTCGTGCGGGCGCTTAGATTTAACTCTTCAATCGGCATCGCCAATTCCGACTCTTCGTCGTTCTGGCTTGAACCAAGTGCTGGCATACCGTTAACTTTTGTGGCACCAGCCAAAGATGTGTACTGGTTTACCAAAATAGCTGCAGCCTCTTCAAATGCTTCACGAGGTGTCAATGTGCCGTCGGTTTCGACGGTGATTGCCAGCTTGTCCAGATTCGTTTCTTGACCAACACGTGTCGAATCAACTTTGTAGCGAACACGTAGCACTGGAGTAAACATCGCGTCGACGGCGATCATGTCGCTGTGTAGGCGGTTTTCGCTCGACTCTTCAATTGTTTGGTAGCCACAACCAGCTTCTGCAACCAAGTCCATGACGACAGTTTTCTTTGGGTCATCAATTGTTGCGATAACGTGGTCTGGATTGACAACTTCAACGTCGGCACTCGCCTTGATGTCGCCAGCCGTAATGACACCGCCAGTTTTCTCAATGCGTAGTTCAACTGGCTCGTCGGTGTGAACGCGTAGGCGAACACCTTTCAAGTTCAGCATGATGTCGACAACGTCTTCTTTTACACCCTCGATCGTCGTAAACTCGTGAGTTGCACCTTCGATCTTGAAGGCGACAATTGCACCACCGCGAACGCTTGAAAGCAGAACGCGACGCAATGAGTTGCCGAGAGTGTTGCCGTAGCCCTTGTGCATCGGCTCAATCAGAAAGGTTGCACTTGTCTCTGACAATTCGTCAACGCCTGCAAGTGCTGGATTATAAATTGCTTTTGCCATATTTCCCTAACCCTTCTTTCTTATCGTGAGTAATACTCGACAATTAGTTGCTCATTGATGTCTGCTTCAGCTTCGCTACGCTGCGGCTGACCAGTGATTTCGATTTGCAATTTCTTAACATCACTCTTTAGCCAGCTGAGCGGACCCTGAATTGAATTACTTACAACGTCGTTGATCTGCGTAAAGTATGTCGATTTTGTACTCTTTGGTCGTACGGTGATGATATCACCAGCTTTGACGCGAATTGACGGAATGTCAACGCGGCGACCGTTCAGTAAAAAGTGGCCGTGGCTAACAAGCTGACGTGCAGCTCGACGGCTAGTTGCGAAACCAGCACGGTACACGGTGTTGTCGAGTCGTCGCTCAAGCAGCTTCAGCAGGTTTTCGCCAGCCAAACCTTCTTGAGTACGTGTAGCTTCGTCCATCAGGCGAGCAAACTGCTTCTCGACCAGACCGTACAATCGGCGAACTTTCTGCTTTTCACGTAGCTGTGTTGAGTACAGGCTCGGTTTACCCTGACGACCATGAGCGTGCTGCCCTGGAATGTCAGTTTTTCTTGCTAGTACTTTATGTGCCTTTGGATGCAGTGCGTAGCCTTCGCGGCGGCTCTGCTTGACAATTGGTGAAGTGTCTCGTGCCATATTATCCCCTCCGTGCCTTTCGTGGTCGAACGCCGCCGTGTGGTACGCCAGTTACATCTTGGATGCTTTCGATAGAGATATCGAATGAGCCTAATGCACGGATAGCTGCGTCACGACCCAGGCCAACACCCTTGACGAATACGTCAACTGATTTTAGACCGTAGCCAGCTTTTGCTGCCTCGGCTGCCTTTTCTGCCGCCACCTGTGAAGCGTACGCCGTACCCTTCTTTGAGCCACGGAAACCGCAAGCACCAGCACTTGAAGCTGCCAGCACGTTACCTTTTTTATCGGCAAAAGTTACGATTGTATTATTAAAAGTTGCTTGGATATGCAGCTGACCAGATGGAACCGATCGGCGCTGCTTTTTCTTGGTAGATTTTGCGTCTGCCATAATTCAGTCCTTTCTTTAGGTCTTACTTGCTGCTTTTGGTTGTGTACCGCCTACTGCGATAGCCCGACCCTTACGAGTTCGTGCGTTCGTACGAGTCCGCTGACCGCGCACTGGCAGTCCTGCTTTGTGGCGAAGACCGCGATAGGCGTTAACATCCTTTAAGCGCTTAATATTATTTACCACCAAGCGCTGGAGATCACCTTCGACGGTGTATTCGCTGTCAATAATTTCGCGAATCTTGTTTTCTTCAGCCTCGGTGAGATCTTTCACCCGAGTGGTCGGCTCAATTTTAGCCGCCGCAAGGATGCTCGAAGCGTGCTTTTTGCCGATACCATAAATATAGGTAAGAGCGATCTGCACTTGCTTCTCTGATGGGATAACTACCCCAGCAATTCGAGCCATGCTTAACCCTGCCTTTGCTTATTCTTAGGTTTTCTTTTGTTGATGACATATACTCGTCCTTTGCGGCGGACTACCTTGTCACCTTTTTTGGGATCTTTGTCGATCTTCTTGACACTTGCACGAACTTTCATAAAGTGCTTTGAAATCTCCCTTCCCGAGGTCAAACCCGAGATTATATTAATATTTACCGACTTGATTGTGCAGGTCGGTCGTCGCGTAGGCGGAAACTGATTCTTCCCTTTGTCAGATCGTAAGGGGTCATCTCAACTTCCACCTTATCACCAGGCACTAGCCGGATATAATGCTTTCGCATTTTGCCGGAAATATGCGCGATGATACTATGGCCATTCTCCAGTTCGACACGAAATTGAGTATTAGGCAGTGCTTCCACTACCTTTCCTACCATTTTGATGACTTCCTTTTGACTCGCCATAAGTTACAGTTGTCAATTATACAGCAATCAGCCAGCACTTGCAAGCGATTTATGATAAAGAAAATATAAATGATATACTAACAGCATAGAACTTAATAAGGAGGAGGGTTATGAATAGTAATGCTGCTATGTCAGATCCGCAAAAACAATATAAACCAAAGAAGTCGCTGATACTAGCAATGATAGTCATCATCGTCATACTGTCTATTAGCACGGCATTTTTTGCCTGGCAATATTTTACTGGAGGTAAACACAAAGAATACCCGATTCCAGAGTATCGACAAACGGAAACTCAAGTCAATCTTGGTTCACTGACCTTTCGCCAAGAAGGTGACCGACTAATTCGGCGAAGCGATGAATCAGTCAATCAAATCCAAGCCTTCCTCAAGGCTCAGCCATCAGGCTGTCAGGATAATGACGGTGTGTATCAGGTTATTGCCCACAATAGCGATGAGACACAACTGCTCGTGGGCTATGGATGTGGTAATCATAATTCTCGCATGTTCGCCGTCAAGAAGAGCGGCAACTGGCAGGTTATTTCGCCAACAAATCAGTTTAATCAATTTAACGTTCCTAGCTGCAAGATGGTTGAATCTAACGGCATTGCCTCAGAGATTGCACCGATATGTCAGAACGAAACTAAAGAAGGTTCTACTGCAAAATACACTTATAAAATAAGATAATTCATTATTAAGCTAACGC
>DAIQMM010000064.1:0-3822 GCA_036788915.1 Nanosynbacter sp.
AAAACCTTCATGGAATAAGTTTGCACGCCTGAAGTTTTCGCAGAAAAAGGTTAACAAACGTCTGCAGAAACTTGAAAAGGTGAGCTTGCGGCATGCCCACAAGTTTGTGATGGCTCGGCTCGACCGATTGTCTAGTGTGCGGCGAAATGTTTCCATGTGGATTATCCTAGTCATGGCCTTGACGATCGTCAGTGCGGTACAATGGATTGTTGGCAGCAATACCTATACGACGACAGCGTATTCATCGGGCGGTTCGTATTCTGAGGGTGTGCTTGGTCCACTTGAGACGCTTAATCCATTATTTGCTCGAACAAGTGCCGAGCGTTCTGCAGCAAAGCTGTTGTTTGCTGGTTTGTATAAATATGATACAGCTGGATCGATTAAAGGAGACCTAGCTGAGCAGATAACTGTTAACGACAAAGAGACTGAGTATACGGTTAGTCTGAAAAAAGGCGTAAGATGGTCTGATGGTCATGAATTGACGGCGAACGATGTTATATTTACCCTGAAGTTGCTGGCGGATCCAGAGACCAACGCGACTATTTCTGGCTGGCGATCTATTACTTTCCAAAAGATGGACGACCAGACGGTCAAGTTTGTCTTGCCAGCCTCGTACGCACCATTTATGCACGCCTTAACTTTCCCGATTGTTCCAAAGCATATTTTGAAAGATGTTAATCCGTCTGAGTTGCGGGAACATTCATTTGGCAAGCTGCCAGTAACGAGCGGACCGTTTGCGGTGAGAATGTTGCAAAACGTTACTTCTGACGGCGGTAAAAAGGTGCTTTATTTGAATGCGAACAAGTCGTATCATCATGGTTCGCCGAAACTTGACCGTTTCCAATTATATGTTTATCCAACGCAAGGCGACATTCAAAAGGCGCTACGCTTAAGAGAAATCACTGGTACGCCAGAGTTGATTTATAACGACCAATCGCCAGAGATAAAAAATCTCTATAGTGCTGATTCGCGAACGATAAATAATGGTGTTTACGCACTGTTTAATACGAGTAGCCAATTTTTGCAATCCAAGCTGATCCGTCAAGCTCTGGCCCTGAGCACGGACGTAAATGCTGTTCGTAAAGAAGCGGCTTTGTCGACCGTGTCATTGAATGGGCCGATTTTGTCTCAATATACTAACGACACGAAGTCGCAAGAATATGACGTTGCGAAGGCTCAGAAGTTGTTGGATGAGGCTGGCTGGCCTGTTTCAACTACTAGTGGCGTTCGTCAAAAAGATGATCAAAAATTGCAGCTAAGTATAGTTACTTTAAGGCAGCCTCAGTATGAGAAAATTGCCAAGAAAATGGCGGAAGTGTGGAAGAATGAATTGAAAATTGAGGCGGAAGTCAGGGTGGTTGATGGCAACGATGCTTCGCAAAGTATTCTGCAAACTGTGTTGCAGCCTCGTAACTTTGATGTGCTTATTTATGAGTTGGCTTTGGGTGGTGATCCTGATGTGTATGCCTATTGGCACTCTTCTCAGGCGACCAGCACTGGCTTGAACTTTTCTAACTTTAACAATGTTATCGCTGACGATGCTCTGTCTAGCGGTCGCTCAAAACGCTCGGCTGAGCGACGAACTGATCGTTACGCAACCTTTACTAAAATCTGGCGACAGGACGTACCAGCGGTCGCATTATACCAGCCGAAACTTGATTACATTCACCTTAAGTCTGCTAAAGTTCTAGGCGAAAATACGCGACTGGTGAGTGCGACGGATCGTTACGCTGACGTGCTTTACTGGGCGACTGAAAAGAAGTCAGTTTACAAGACCCCGTAATGTTTGGTATGATGGTATAAGTATAGAGTTTCGCTATACTTATGTCGTGCGGGCGTGGCGGAATTGGTAGACGCGCTAGCTTGAGGGGCTAGTGAACCTAGGTTCGTGGAAGTTCAAGTCTTCTCGCTCGCACCATGGAATTATTGTAATTTATTGTTATGTCACATTCATCAGAACCCGAGAAGCCTCACGCTCGCCAGATTGCTAAAACATTGTTTGCCGTTTTGGTAACGATTTGGCGAACGTCGCCGCGCGCCATCGTCATCCAGGCGGTTGGTTCGGTATTGACCGCCTCGTTGCCACTTGCAACCACATATTTTGCGGCGCTAACAACCACTGCACTGACCGAGGCATATACTGGCGGCGGCAACTCACAACAGCTACTGATGTATGTGATTATTACCGT
Source organism: Nanosynbacter sp. (assembly GCA_036788915.1). GTDB lineage: Bacteria > Patescibacteriota > Saccharimonadia > Saccharimonadales > Saccharimonadaceae > Nanosynbacter. The sequence continues at coordinate 2,190 of DAIQMM010000064.1, forward strand.
GGCGCTTGGCGTGGTGATGAGTTTCTGGGGAATTGTGCAGGCGTATGTTGAGCAGTTGATGCGCTATCAATTGGAGTCGAGCATTAACGATCAGATGTACGCGCGGCTGCATGGCTTAGAGTTTTGGCGGTATGATGATCCGGCGACGATTGATATGTTTGACCGAGCCAGGCGGTTTGCCGGTTCGTTCTCGTACTTGTTCTCGCGGCTGACCAGCATTGCTACAAACGTTGTTTCACTGGTGGTTGGATTATGGATTATCTCATCGGTCGGTTGGTGGCTGGGATTGCTGCTCATTGTGGCGATTATTCCAAGCGGTATTATTCAGTTCCGTCTGTCTCGCTTGACGTCAAATTATTGGCGTAAAAACACCAATGTCAGGCGGCGGATATGGCGGATTGAGTACGCGATTAGTAAACCAGAGAATATTGCCGAATTGAGGCTGTATGGGATTATTAAGCATTTACTGGCAGAAAAAGCTGCCCTGCGCGACAAGGATCAGCTGCAAATGATCAAATATGAACGCAGTTTCATGGGTAAACGTTTTGGTGGCGAGGTGTTGCAGGCGGCGGCGGAAGTAACGGCGCTGGTGTGGGTGACGCTGGAAATCATCGCCCATCGCCAGCCGATCGGTCAGTTTGTGTTGGTGCAGCAAATGGTCAGCCGGGTGCTTGGCAGCGTCGATAGTTTGATCTCGACATACAATTCAATCGACGAGGAAGCGGCAAACATGGTTGATTATCAGCGGTTTATGGAATTACCATTGGCGAGCAGCAAACCAAGCATACCGTTCAGTATGGACAAATCCATCGTCGCACGTAACGTTAAATTTCACTATCCTGGCAGCGAGACGCTGGTGCTCAAAGGAGTGTCGCTGGATATTAAACGCGGGCATCATGTGGCGATTGTTGGCGAGAATGGCGCAGGTAAAACCACGCTGGTGAAATTATTGACGGGGTTGTATCAGCCGACTGGCGGCGAAATTTTGGTCGATGATGGGCGGAATCTGAGTGAAGTGGATACGGCCGACTGGCATCAGCAATTAGCTGTCTTAAGTCAGAACTTTATTTGCTATAATTTTGCGACGGCTGATGAGAATGTGTGGTACGGCGATGTATCTCGCCAGTTAGATCAGGAGCGCTTGGCGGCTGCGTTGAAGCAGGCGGAAGCTGATGATTTCGTGAAAAAATTACCAAAGGGCGGGGATAGCTATGTTGATAAATGGATGACGGACGACAATGATGGCAAAGGCGTGGATTTGTCGGGCGGGCAATGGCAGCGGCTGGCTCTGGCACGCAATTTTTACCGCGATGCGCCAATCGTTATTTTGGACGAGCCGACTAGTGCTGTTGATGCGGCAGCTGAGGCACGAATTTTCCGCCACTTGTTTAAGCAAAAAGACAAAACCATCATCGCTATCAGCCATCGCTTGAGTACGGTGAAAAAAGCTGATGTGATTTACTTCATGAAAGATGGCCGAATTGTCGAGCAGGGATCGTGCAGCGAGTTGATCGCCAAACGTGGTGAGTTCTATGAAATGTTCAAAGAACAATTATAGTTTGGTATAATGAGTGAAGTGGCGCGTTGGCGGAGCGGTTACGCAGAGGTCTGCAAAACCTTTTAGACGAGTTCG
>DAIQMM010000065.1:0-3677 GCA_036788915.1 Nanosynbacter sp.
GCGTTAGCTTCTTCACCCAATCATCTTTATCCTTAAAGCCCTGAGTATTTAAGTAGCCGTCCATAGTGATGCCGCGATACATCAAGTTCTGTGTCAAATCTTGCTCAATTGAACGAATCTGATCTTCAACTAGTATTTCTGGTAATGAAACCTTACTGTTGTCTGCCAATTGACCAACCAATTCATCTTTCAGTCGTTCCTCAGCCTCTCGCTCTTTCTGGGCTGTTATTTCCCGCTCAATATCCGCCCGCAACTCTTTCATTTCAGTAAATGGACCACACTTGGCAGCAAACTCATCGTTCAGCTCTGGCAGCTTCAACTCATTGACAGTGTTTAAGGTAACACTGAAGACAACTTTAGCACCCGCCAAATCTTTCGCGTGATAATCATCAGGGAAAGCCAAGTCAAGATCAAACGAATCACCAGCCTTATGCCCAACTACGCCGTCCTCAAATCCAGGAATAAATTGCCCATCACCCAGTTTTAAGGCGTAATTCTTGGCACTGCCGCCATCAAAAGCCACGTCATCTTTCTTGCCGACAAAATCGATCAGCACTTCGTCGCCATTCTTTGCGGCACGTTTTACTTCAACTTTTTCGACATAATTACCACGAATTCGCTCAATGATATCATCAATCTCTTTCGCTTCAACCTTAACGTTAGCCTTCTTGGCTTTCAATTTCTTGTAATCACCGAGCTTCACTGGAGGAACAACTTCAACTTCCGCCGTAAACTCCAGCTCCTGGCGTGGCACGAACTTCTTCACTTCGACCGCTGGACGCTCAAGTGCTTGCAATTTTTCAGAGATAAACGCCTCGGCTACAGCTTTGCTCAATGCATTTTCAAGGGTTTGCTCCTGTAGCATAGCTGGGTCAACGTGCTTGGCAGCGATACTTGCTGGCGCCTTTCCCTTGCGGAATCCTGATACTTTGATATCTCGTGCTAATTTTGTCAACGCCACTTGCTCTGCCGCTTCTAACTCGCTTGATTCAACAGTAATCGTCAAGCGTACTTTCGTGTCTGATATATTCTTTACAATCGTTTTCATATCTTGCAATTATACCAGATAATACCATGGCACGCCAGTCGCCTCGGTGAGCTACAAATTGAACGCAGCGTCTTCATCGCCATCGTATCGGTGATCTGTTACGACACTGACCATTCGGTCAACCCCGATCTTCTGCTCCGTCGAATCAATCAGATTTTTAACCGTATAAGTGCCCGTACTTATCTCATTCTCACCAACAAACACCGCAAAAGGAATGCCTTTTTTAAGAGCAGCCTTAAGTTGCTTGTCAATTTTTCGCCCAGTTATGTCAAGTTCCGCCCGCACGCCCTCAGAACGCAAGGTCTGGGCCAGGCTGTCAGCACCAGCAAGTGAATTATCGCCCACAGGAATAATGTAAACATCTGTGCGAGTTGTCAGCTGTGGCAATAGTTTGTGGGTCTGCAAAAATTGCTCCATGGTAGTTGCCCCGAGCCCAACCCCGACAGTCGTCATAGGCTCAACACCGAATAGTCCGACCAGCCCATCGTATCGCCCGCCACCAAACAAGGATCGGCGATTCTCTGGCGACATATCGAAAAACTCGAACACCGTCCCCGTGTAATAATCCAACCCCCGCATCAGCGTTACATCAAACACCGCGTTCTTAATCCCTTTTCGCTCCAGCGTCTCCATAACTTGACGAATTTGCACGACACTCGGGCTGTCGATCATTTCGCTTGGCAAATCATTAACACTCTTCATAGAAATCATATTCGCGAGCTTCAATAGGCCGCTCCGTGCCGCCTCAACGCCAAAAATCTCGATCGCCTGCTGACGGAAAGTCTCTGGCGGTATTTTATTTTTCTTATCCAGCAATTTAGACATCATGGTCGCACCAATCACGTCAAGGCCGAGATATTTTGTCATCAATTGATTGATCAGCTGGCGATTATTGACCCGAATCGTAAACATGTCCTCGGTAGCACCAAAGTTCATGATACAACGATAACCCAGCTCAATAATCTCCGCATCAGCCATCGCACCGTCCACGCCGAACAAGTCAGCGTTTAATTGCCAAAACTCCCTCTCACGGCCCCGCTGCGGACGCTCATAGCGAAGGAAATTAGCGATTGAATAAAGACGGATCGGTACTGGCAATTCCTGACGCTTGGCGGCAACCATTCGGGCGATTGTCGGGGTCATTTCTGGACGAATCGCCACCTGACGACCACCGCGATCGGTAAATAGATATGTCTGCTCGCCCGCCAGCTCCTGTCCAGATTTGGCGGTATATATCTCCAAAGGCTCAAGAAGTGGAGCGCCGTACTCCTCGTAACCAAAACTTTCAACCGTCTGTCGCCATGTGTTGAAAATATAGTTTTGCAGACGCTTCTCGGCTGGAAAATAGTCGCGTGCACCCTTATAGCTTTGTGTTGATAAACTGCTCATGATAACTCCATTATGTCATTATTTCTTATTTATAGCAATCAAAAACGCCGAGGCAGAACTCGGCGGCAATAACAAATCCTCAAGTTCTACCTCGGCAACACGTGTGGATGATGGATTTGCAATAATATCATATCTGTAGTTATCATAACACATTCTGTTGCAGCCAGCAATACATCGCTACAGTTGCTGCCGCGCCGACATTGATGGAGCGGGTTGAGCCGAATTGTTCAATGGCGACGATTTTGTCTGCCGCTTGCGCCATCTCCTCAGAGATTCCCGGCCCTTCCTGGCCAAACACTAACACCGCACGCTGCGGCAAGGCCGTCTCCGCCATATTGATACTGCCCGGGATATTATCAATAGCAATAATCTCCCTGCCCTCATCACGCATCTTCTCAACAAATTCTTCCATCGTCCCCAAATATGTAACGTGCAGATATTTATCTGTCATCATGGCGCCACGCTTATTCCATTGCCGCCTGCCAATCACATAAATCTGCCGCACGCCAAACGCATTGGCACTCCTGACGATCGTCCCCATATTAAAATCCCGCTCGGTGTTCTCCAGAGCAATCACCAAGCCGTGATCCTTGGCGTCCAGCTCTTTCACGATCTCCGCCTCGCTCCGGCCTTTGAACTTGTCGATTACATTTCGCGTGTCTTGCATCTCTGTTATTTTAGCAAATCGGTCGAAAAACAGGAAAACTTGACAAGAGTCATTGACATTTTTCATATAAGTGATATTATCCTAATTAGATTTAGTATCTCGAAAGTTGGCACTAAAATCTTATACTGAAAGGGTATCATTTAACCTGGAGATAACAAGAGAGGATAAAACCATGGAAAAGATGTATAACGAAAACAGAAATGCTATATTCCCCCCATCATATCAAGACGCTATACAACAAGAAGCAACACCTGAATCCATTCCAGAAAACAACAATTCATCGAGATCTCTTGAGAGTGAGGATGACATATATGCCTCGGCACTAGCGAGCTGCATATATGGATATAAAAAAACCCTAGAAGACAAAGAGGAACTTCTGCCTGGATACATCAACACAATTAATGAGAGGTTTCCAGAACTTACCAAGAAAGAAGAATGGGTACAGTTTCTAAAAACCGCTGACCAACTCATCAACGACTTAGCCTCTATGCGTCAAAATATTGATGAAATTAAAAAAGCTGGGGACAGTTGCCGCCTAGGAGAACTTAAAGACGAAGCAGAAGAAGCTAACGC
>DAIQMM010000066.1:0-3662 GCA_036788915.1 Nanosynbacter sp.
GCGTTAGCCTATGGCAACCAGACGGTATCGAGCGACTAGTTGAAGTGGTTGCACCAAAAGTTGAAGAGAAAACTTACGGCAACGGCTATTCTCAAGAGGAAGTTCAGCGACGTTTGTCTTATTTATCAACGTTGGTTGACAGTCATGGTTGGTCGATTCGCGGCGTAGAAGATCCAAACAGTTCAATGCAGGCAGATTTATATAATGAGGCGCAGGCGACCGAGGATTTCTTGGACGAGAATAGCACAACTGCCCAAAATATCTCGCATTTAATCCATCAATCAGATGAGCAGCGACGCAAAGATGTGGTGCAAAAAATGGCACAAACTCACTATAATCCAGGATCAACGACGAGCACGACAGCAGGAATACCAGCGACACAACCAGCCGACGACATTGAGCGGCAATTAGCCTCACAAATTCGTGCTAATCCATACCCGACAATGCACCAGGCAACCATATCTCCACTCAGCGAAACGCCAGCCACGACACCAACCCCGCAAATTAGCATAAACGAGGTGTCTCCTGCTATAATAGACTTGGCGAATAATCACAACGACTTATCTATTGAGACGATCCAACGTGAAGCACAACGGATCAAACAGCAAGAAGAAAAAGCGATGGAAGAAGAAGTGGTTATTTCATTACATTAGGTGGGAATATGCAACCAGGAGTACAAAATCAACAACCATATGATCAAAATCCGCAGGCAAATGCGGCTATTCCTCCTGTCATGCCACAACAAGCCCCAATCGGCTCAGGGCCAACACCCGAGCAGCCGTCAACGCAAAAACCTCAAGTAACCGACAAAAAGAAGCAGAGCCAAGCCATAAGTGCACAAAATACTTTGCTTTTCTCTGAAATGCGTGAAAACATGATTATCATGGGCGACGGCAGCTTCCGAGCAGTCGTGCAGTGTCAGTCGATCAACTTTGACTTAATGAGTGCTCGTGAGCGTGAGGGAATTGAGTTCAGTTACCAAAACTTCATCAATTCACTTTATTTTCCAGTGCAGATATTAGTGCGTTCTCGCCGAGTTGATATCGGTCCATATCTTGACCGACTCGGAGAAATCCGCCGCAATCAAGACAATATGCTGCTTAATGTATTGATGGACGATTACATGGAGTTTATCGACATTCTTTCACAAGAAGCCAACATTATGGACAAGAGCTTCTTCGTGATCGTGCCGTATTACCCAGCGGGAGACGAAAGCGTAATTAAGCAGCAAGCAAAAGGACTGTTTGGTAGCTTCTTCAGTGGCAAAAAGGAGGCGACTGTCACAAAAATTGATCAAGTTGCTTACATTAAGGCTAAAGACGAGATTAAAAACCGCATCGACTCTGTTATGAGCGGGCTATTCCAGATGGGGGTAAAAAGCCGCCAATTGAACACTCGAGAGCTGGGTGAGCTATTCTACACCTCCTACAACCCCGACACATCATCACGCCAATCATTGGCCGCCATCGATCCAAACGATCTAACAACCACCTACATAATGAAAGGTCAGGGAACACCACCGTCTGGAGGTATAAAGTAATGGCAAAAAAGAAAATGGACGCTGTCGATATCGCGGCTCAGCAGCGAGCTCGTGAGCAGGCCGAAGTCGAGCAGGCTTTCTTGACTGGCGTGAGAACACTCCGTGATTTCATCGCACCGAGCAGCATTGAACTGCATTCTGACCATTTCCGCCTGGGCTCAAAATACGGTCGAACGATGTACGTCTATGGTTATCCTCGCCAGATTTACACTGGTTGGTTGAGTTCGGTGATTAATATCGACGAAGTGCTGGATATTAGCATGTTTATTTATCCAGTGGATACGCAGATCGTGCTGAATAATTTACGCAAGAAAGTAACTCAGCTCGAAGCAACGATGAATATCAACACAGAGAAGGGTCGAGTGCGTGATCCAGGGCTGGAAGCGGCTTTGCAGGACGCTGAAGAACTACGCGACCAGTTGCAAATCGGTGCCGAAAAGTTCTTCCGTTACGGCCTATATATCACTATTTACGCCGACAGCATGGACGAGCTAAACTTTGTCCAGCATAAAATTGAAACGATATTCGGTCAGCAACTAGTATTTTCAAAAGTCGCCTCCAGTCAGCAAGAACAGGGACTGAATAGCACCATTCCACAACTAACCGACGAGCTACAAATTCGCCGCAACATGAACACTGGTGCCATTTCCACCAGCTTTCCATTCACTTCCGCTGACCTAACTGATGGTAAGGGTGTGTTGTACGGCATTAATATGCACAATAATGGATTGGTGATTTTTGACCGCTTTTCTCTCGAGAATGCCAATATGGTCGTTTTCGCCAAATCTGGTGCTGGTAAATCATTTACGGTCAAGCTGGAAGCTCTGCGTAGTATGATGACTGGTTCTGACATCGTGATTATCGACCCAGAAAATGAGTACCAAAAACTGTGCGAAGCGGTTGGCGGAAGCTACATTCGCCTCAGTTTAAACAGCGATACGCGAATCAACCCATTTGATCTGCCACGAGTGATCGACACTGAAGAAGCGGACGACGCTCTTAGGGCGAATTTGGTAACTTTGCACGGCTTGTTGCGACAGATGTTGGGCGGTCCGCAAACAACAGCTGGCGGTCAAATAATGGCAGGCTTAACACCAGCAGAAGAGGCAGATATTGACCAAGCTTTAATCGACACCTATGCACGAGTTGGCATTACTTCTGATCCATTAACACACAATTCAATACCACCGACGATTTCCGACCTGTATGATACCTTGCTTCACATGGGCGGCACTGGCCCAAGCCTAGCACAACGACTCCGCAAGTTTACCTCTGGAACTTTTGCTGGTATTTTCTCGCAACAAAGTAACATTGACATCAATAATAATATGGTAGTGTTTAATATTCGCGATCTTGAAGATGAACTTCGGCCAACTGCGATGTATATTGTCCTAAATCACATCTGGAATATTACTCGCACTGACCAGAAAAAACGCATGCTGATCGTGGATGAGGCTTGGCAATTAATGAAATATGACGATTCGGCAAACTTTTTATTCTCACTAGCCAAGCGAGCCCGAAAATATCAGCTCGGCTTAACGACCATTTCTCAAGACGTGGAAGACTTCGTCGGCAGCAAAATGGGGCGGGCAATCGTCTCAAACTCCTCAATGCAGCTGTTGTTAAAGCAATCAACAAGTGCCGTTGATGTCTTGGCTCAAGTTTTCAAATTGACCGAAGAAGAGCAGAAGCGTTTATCTAATTTCCCAGTCGGACAAGGCTTATTTTTCGCTGGACAAAATCACGTACACATTCAGATTCAGGCAAGCAACACCGAGTATGGGTTAATTAATACAAATCCAGTGACACAGCAGCAAAAACCAGATGTGCCAATTGGTGGCTACAGTGAGGTGTAGTATAATACGGATATAAATTATGGCATTGGGAACGAGGCATCAACTAGATGAAGATATCGACAGGCGACATAATCCTGCCGAGGGTTTTTCAAATAATACTACCGCCTCCGACCTAGAAAATTATGAAAAAGATGCCTCTGAACAGATAAAAGACGGACTTAACGACTCGTCGTTTTTTGATGGAGATGATGTTGATGCTGCCGAAAAATCACTAGCAGATAAAGAAAATACCAGGCCGCAAACTAGCTTTTATCAGCCGCTAACGC
>DAIQMM010000067.1:0-3611 GCA_036788915.1 Nanosynbacter sp.
GCGTTAGCCTTTAGAGCAAATCGGCGATATGCTCGGCGTAACCCGCGAGCGAGTTCGACAGCTAGAAAAAGCGATTTTGGTACGCCTGCGACTTAATGTTAGCGATGGACATGTACCGTCAGCCACCGAAATGGAAAAAACTTTAACTTCACATCTTGTCGAAATGGGGCGAGTGGCACGCATTCAGGATTTAACTTCACACCTTCTAGGTCGCGAGGCAACACCAACTGAAAAAGCACACGTAGCGTTCATCGCCGAACTAGCACAGGGAATTACCATCATTAACGAAAATGACGACTATCACCAAACCGCAGCGATCGCATCGATGGGCAACGAGAAAGCAGTCAAAGCAAGCATTGAAGAAATTGTAACCTTTATCAAGAAGCATGGCCAACCAATCACCGCCGAAGAAATGCACAAAACACTGCAGTACGAACACCCAAGTAATATATCAGCCCTAGCCAGTGCCAGTAAAAAGCTCGCCGAGCTGAAAGGCAACTGGGGTCTAATTAAGTGGCCAGCGGTTAATCCACGCAACATTCGCGACAAGATTTTCGTAGTCCTAGCCGACAACGGTAAGCCAATGCACTTTTCTGAAATCTCTAAAGCAATTCGTCAGAGCGATTTCCGCCGTAAAGACGTAACCACCCAGGCGATCCACAATGAACTCATCAAAGACAAACGTTTCGTGCTAATCGGTCGTGGTATTTACGCCTTGGAAAGCTGGGGCTATAGCCGTGGCACAGTAGCGGACATCATTGCTGACATTCTAAAAGAAGCTGGCGAACCTTTGCACCGCGACGAAATCGTACGCCGCGTCCTGGCAAAACGACAAGTAAAAGAAACGACAATTCTACTCAACCTCCAATCAAAATCACAATTCAAGCGTGTCGCCAAAGCGACGTACACGTTTGGAGAAAAAGCGTAAGTTGCAAACTCGTTCAAGAGGTGAGATAATTTAACTAGCATGCAAATTATTTCATTGTTTTTTGAAACACTTCTGCAATGGTATGTCTGGATGCCAGTTGTTGCGGTGCTATCTTTTTTGACCTGGCGTAATTACAAAAGAGCGGACATTATAACACCTCAAGAGAGTGTATTGCTTATTCTGGAAATCCCAAAAACAAATGACAAAAAAGAGCTGGCGGCAGAGCAACTATTCGCCAGCCTGCACGGCATTCTACGTGACAAAAAGGAGCTGCGACTTTCTGGAGGTTTTCAGGAGCATATTAGTTTTGAAATCGCCTCGGTGAATGGTCAAATCCGCTTCTATGTTTGGACTCCAAAAACTCTGCAGAGTTTCGTCGAGGGACAGATTTATTCACAATATCCAACCGTGCAAATCCACCAAGCAGACAAAGATTACACCGACCACGAGCGAGACCACAGTGTTACTTACTCCACCGAACTCACCCTGACAACATCCGAGTTTTTGCCGATTCGAACCTTCCAAAACTTTGAGGTTGACCCTCTGGCGGGAATTACTGGCACACTGGCGAAACTTGAAACGACTGGTGAGGAACTATGGATTCAAGTGCTCACGCGACCAATTTCTGATGAATGGCAACACGCCGCGGACCGCTGGATTGACGGCGTTAAGAACGGAAAATTATTTTCGCTGTCAGGCCTGGGCGGCAGTCTACAATGGCTTATTGGTGCATTAGGCGCCTTGTGGCAACCGCCAGAACAAGGAGAAGGAGGCAAGAAGACTGTCGAATTATCTGAGCGTGATAAAACAAGAATTGCCGAGGCTGAGAAAAAGGCAACCAAGCTCGGTTACGAAGTAAAAATCCGCTTAGCCTACTTGGGCGGGTCGCAGACAAACGCAAAATTACGCATGCAGGCACTGGTCGGTACATTTAAGCAGTTCAACTCAACCAATCTCAACGGCTTTCGTGCCACCAAAGCTGCTTTCGGCAAGGAGTTTTTAGATAAATATCGCCGACGAACTTTCGTCAGTGAAGGGTTTATTCTGAACATTGAAGAGCTAGCCTCCGTCTTTCACTTGCCACATACCAATGTGGAAACACCGAACATCGTCTGGGCCAGTGCTAAAACCGCTGAACCGCCGTCCAAACTACCTGTCTTGACTGGCAACGATGCCAACGACAGTCAAATCTCTGCCTTTGGCGTAACTAACTTTCGCGGCATTAACCACCAATTCGGCATGCTCCGCTACGACCGCTCCCGCCACGTTTACATCATCGGTCAAACTGGAGCGGGGAAGTCAGGGCTGCTCGAATTATTCGCCCTCAGCGATATCTTCCATAGCCAAGGCTATGCCATCATCGACCCGCACGGCGATTTCGCCATCAATAATATGAAGTTTATTCCTGGCTCACGGCTGAAAGATGTCGTCTATTTCAACCCAGCTGACACCGCTCATCCACTCGGCTTCAACCCACTAGAAGTTACCAACCCGAACCAAAAAACCAACATTTCATCAGAGGTCATCGGCGTCTTGAAGCGCATGTTTGGCGATTCGTGGGGGCCGCGACTGGAGTACATCTTGCGCTACACCATTCTGGCACTGCTTGACCGGCCAGAGACGACCATGCTTGATATCACCCGCATGCTGACTGATAAAACCTTCCGCAGAGAAACGCTAGGCTATTGCCGCGACACTGTGGTCCTACAGTTCTGGAACGTCGAATTCGCCAGCTGGAACGACAAGTTCGTCGCCGAGGCGGTCGCACCGGTGCTCAACAAGGTCGGCGCTTTTACCGCCAATCCAATCATCCGCAACATCATTGGCCAGCCCAAATCCACCTTCAACATCCGCCAAGTCATGGACGAGGGCAAAATACTCATTGTTAATCTATCCAAGGGCCTCATCGGCGAGGACAATGCCGCCATCCTCGGCTCATTCCTGGTCACCAAGATCCAGCTGGCTGCCATGTCACGCTCTGATATCCCAGACATCCGCGACCGCCGTCCATTTTACCTTTACGTTGACGAGTTCCAGAACTTTGCCACCGACTCATTTGCCACCATCCTGTCCGAAGCCCGCAAGTATGGCCTCAACCTGACCGTCGCCAACCAGTACATCTCACAGATGAACGACACCGTCCGCGACGCAGTCTTCGGCAACGTCGGCACCATGATATCATTCCGCGTATCTGCCGACGACGCACCAATTCTTGCCAAACAATTTGAGCCGAATTTCGAAGCAGTCGACCTCTTACAGATGCACAATCGCAACTTCGTCATCAACATGGTCATCGGGGGAGAGAAGACCCCAGCTTTCTCCGCGCGCACTCTCGAGCTACCACCGAGCCAGGCCGACAACACTCCACTCATTATCGAGCATTCACGTCGTACATACTCGAGGGATAGGGAAGAGGTCGAACAAGAGATATCCTCGGTCATCATGCCGCCACGACCGCAAAAACAATCTACCCAGCTAAGCCCACAAACTGTCGCTGCAACAGCTCAAAACCAGACGATGGCAAATCAACCAGAGCCAACCAGAACTACAAGCAAGCCCGCCACACCGCAAACCACCACTGCCGAACGAGAAGTCGTCCTACAAATCCGCAACGACAGCACCCTTAATCAAACTACTCAGCCAGGCCAGTTAGATGCTGCCGTGCCTAAAAAACGGCTAACGC
>DAIQMM010000068.1:0-3568 GCA_036788915.1 Nanosynbacter sp.
GCGTTAGCCGTGGGTTGGCTAAATTGATCAAGGAAGATCCGGGAAATATTCAGCGAGAATTAAAGCGCTTGGAAAAGGTCGGCTTTTTGAAAAGCGAGAAGCAGGGCAATTCGCGAACCTACTATACGAATAAGCAATTCCCAATCTTCAAAGAGCTGCAGAGCATGGTGATTAAGTCCCAGCAGTATTCTTCGCGTCCAAAGCGTGGCGCAGTTGATAGGGATTAGATGACGCTGTTTGAGCAGATTCTATCAGCACGAGGCTTAACGACACGGGCAGCACGTGATGCCTTTTTGCAGCCAGATTATACGGCAGCGAAGCATGATCCGTTTTTGCTGCCAGACATGAAGAAGGCGGTGGTACGGCTGAAACAGGCACGTGAGCAGGGCGAAAAAATCGTCATTTATGGCGATTATGATATTGATGGGCTGAGCGCCACGGCACTGCTGCTGGACGCGTTTGGTAAGTTTGGTTTTGAGGATGTTGACGCTTTCATCCCGAACCGGTTTGTTGAGGGTTACGGCATGACCATGGGTGCGGTGGACAAGGTGTGCGACATGGGCGCGGATTTGATCGTGACGGTGGATACTGGTAGTCTGTGCCACGCGGAGATTGAGTATGCGTCGAGCCTGGGGATTGATACGGTGGTGACGGATCATCACAATGTCGCTGAGACTCCGCCACCGAGTATTGCGGCAGTTAATCCGAAGTTTTCGGGACATACCTATCCATTCCGCGATTTGTGCGGTGCGGGCGTGGCGTTCAAGTTGGTGCAGGCACTGCAGACTGAGCTGGATGGTTTGCCTGATGGCTATGAAAAATGGCTGCTCGATTTGGTGGCACTGGGGACGGTCTGTGACATCGTGACGTTGACGGATGAAAACAGGGCGAATGTCTATTGGGGCTTGGAGGTGTTGAAAAAACAACAACGCCCAGGACTGAAAGCGTTGATGATGGTGGCGGGTATTGAACCAGGGCGGGTCAATGCCAGGCATTTGGGGTTTGGTCTGGGGCCGCGAATGAACGCAGCAGGTCGGCTGGAGACGGCGAAGCACGCACTAGATATGCTGGTGGCACGCGATGGGCTGGCCGCACTGGAGGCGAGTGAGAAGTTGGAAGAATTGAACGTTAAACGGCGTGGTATTCAGGACGCGATTTTTGAGGAAGCATGTGGGCAAGCTGAGGAGCTGGCTGGTGATCGAGTGCTGGTGGTAAGTAGTGATGGTTGGAATCATGGCGTTATCGGCATCGTGGCGTCGAAACTGGTGGAAAAATATAAAAAGCCGGTTTTTATCATCGGTGAGTGCGGCGAGGAGGCTACGGGTTCGGCGCGCAGCTTTGGCGATTTCTCGGCAGCGGATGCCGTGCGAGCAGCGGAGGATATTATCATCAAAGGTGGAGGGCACGGAGCGGCGGCTGGCGTGACGCTGGCGACTGAAAAGATTGGTGATTTTCGTCGGCGGGTGAATGAGTTTTACGATTCACTGCAACTGACGAACCAAGAGCGATACCTGTTGCCGCGGGCTGATGTGGAAATTGATGACTTTTCGGAGATTGATGAGGAATTGGTGGCAAATCTGGCGAAAATGGAGCCGTTTGGCAATGGCAACCCAGAGCCAGTGCTAAAAATTACCACAGCCAGCGTACTAAGCGTGCGGCGAATGGGTGCAGATGGACAACACATTAAATTAGCACTGCGTGATAAAAACGGTAAGGTTTTGCAGATGCTGGCGTTCAATGCACCAGAGGAATTTTTCCGTGAGCCAGGCGACGAGGTGGCGGCGTGGTTCCAGCCAACGGTTAACGAATGGCAAGGGGTGCGGACGGTTGAGGGCCAACTGTTGTATGTCGATGACTATTGAGCTTATGGTAATTTTGCGATATAATTAGTCTGGCATATTGCTTATATCATAAGTAGACTGACGAAGAATGAAAATTAGATACAAAACCGTCTTATATTCAGGAATTGGTGCCACGGTCCTAGTGGTGCCGATTGTTGTTTATTTGCTACTGGGGCTCAATAATACGGCAAAAGCAGATGCTATAAATACAACAGATTTTGTAATTACAGTAAAAACTAACAATGCAGGCGTGTCTTCACCCAATCAATTTAGGATACCGTCTGCTGGGGGTGGATATAACTATACGCTTGATTGCGATAATGACGGCACGCCTGAAACGACCGGCAACTCTGGTTCTGCGGTCTGTACGTATGGTACTCCAGGAGTCTATACTATTCGTATTGGTGGTGCATTTCCTCGATTTTTCTTTAATAATGGTGGAGATAAATTGAAACTTTTATCAGTTGATCAATGGGGCACTGGTAAGTGGAGTTCAATGGAGCGCGCCTTTTATGGTGCGGCGAATATGGATGTCAAGGCAGTTGATGTGCCGAAATTTGCGACTGATACACCAATTGATACACAGAATATGTTTCGCGATGCTAAAAGTTTAGTCGGCTCGGGTGCGAATTGGAATTGGGACACCAGCCAGTTTCGTTTTGCTAGTAGTATGTTCAATGGTGCCGAAAAGTTTAATCAGGACATTGGCGGTTGGGACACGAGTAATGTTACACAGATGGGCAATATGTTCAATAACGCTAAAGCGTTTAATAACGGCGGATCAGATTCTATTAAAAACTGGAACGTATCAAAGGTGCAGTTTATGGACAACATGTTTTCTGGTGCAACGAGTTTTGATCAGCCTATTGGCAGCTGGAATACTTCATCGGTAATTGGTATGAGAGGAATGCTTGCTGGCGCGACAAGCTTTAATCAATCACTGGCTAACTTTAACCTAACGAAATTGCAGGCCATTGGTTCCGAATATGTTGGTGCAGGTAACATCCTTGATGAAACCGCTCTGTCGATTGACAACTATGATGCCACAATCAAGGGCTGGTCGGTTCAGAATGTTGCCACTGGTCTAACTATCGGTGTCAATGGTTTGAAATATTGCCATGCAGAGCCAGAGCGAACAGTGTTAATCAATACCAAACGTGTTCGGTTTGTCGGTGATAGTAAAGATTGTACAAAATTCCAGCCAACAGACGTTACGTTTAATGGTAATACATCAATCGTTGAAAATACAACCGTTGGAACTGAGCTTGGCTCGTTATCAACCACTGCACCAACTCACGCCGAAGGAGGCTACGCTTATAGTCTTTGTGGTGGGGCACAGGATAATTATGTGACGATTGATGGAGACAAGATCAAACTTGCACAATCGCCAGATTTCGAGACGATTCAAAGCCTGTCGTTTTGTATTCGCACGACGAATAAACTTGGCCAGACACTTGATCGGACACTAAACTTTACGATTACTAATTTATTTGTGCTAGCCTATGATGCGAATGGTGCTGATGGTGGTGCGACACCGGCCCCTGGTGAGACTTACACACCGGGCAGCAATGCAACTGTTGCTGGCAATATCAGCAACCTTACCAAGACTGGTTTTATCTTTGACGGTTGGGCGACTCAGGCAAATGGCGGTACGATACAGGCTCCGGGTAGCAGTTTGGTGATGAACGCTGACACGACGCTGTTTGCGAAGTGGAAAGAGCTAACGC
>DAIQMM010000069.1:0-3480 GCA_036788915.1 Nanosynbacter sp.
GCGTTAGCCTTCCAAAAGCGATATCGATACGCAAAAAAAGTATAGACAGGCGTTAGCAGCATCGCCAAAATGAAAGATGCGACGCTTAAAAAAAACACATGCGTCATTTCGTTGGTAACTATTTGCAAACTCTGATTCATACTACCCCTTCTTCGGTGCTATTTTCATGTAATCAATCATCCAGTTAGAAATATCCGTAAATATCGGACCAGCGTGCCGACCACCTTCCAGGTTTATGCCCCTGCCTGGTGCTGCCACACGTACCATTATGACATACTCTGGCCTATTTCCACCACCATAACCTATATAAGTAGCGATCGTTTCATTTTGCGTATACTTGCCGTCAATCACCGCCTCTGAAGTTCCAGTCTTGCCGCCGACTTCATAACCAGACTTGTCGCCAGCAGCCAAGAATGATGTCCCGCGAGCAGTTGCCAACATACTCCGCATGTGCGATGAAGTTGATGAGCTGACGGTCTGATTCAATGCCGAGGTAGCCGCAGGAGTCAACTTGCCATCTTGACCAATCGTTCCACTTATCACCGTCGGCTTATAATATTGACCATTATTTATAAGCGAAGAGAATCCTGCCGCCACTTGCACCATCGTCAAATTCATACTCTGCCCATAAGTCATCGCTGAGTAGCGGACCTCGTTTCCCTCGACACTGTCAGGAAGGTAAATATAACCAGCCGCCTCATTAACCTCAATGCCCGTCGCCTTACCAAAACCAAACTTGTTATGATAATAATCATACAATGTCTTACGAGCTGCCAGATTTATATTTGAACCATTACCGAGCTTACGAACTGCCGTGATCGTTCCAACGTTTAACGAGTTGTTGAACGCACCCTGAATTGTCATTGCCCCAGTCAGGCCCTTAAGAGCATTACACATCGTCCTGTCAGCCACCTTAATACAATCCGTGTTGTGAAAAGTTGTCGACGGCAACACCGCACCCTTGTCGATCGCTGTAGCAAAACTAAAAGATTTAATGATCGACCCAGGCTCAAACGGAGTCATCGTCACATTATTCATAAATACTGCTGCGTTAGACTGCTTGGCGTAATTAGCAGGGCTATACGACGGATAATTGGCCATCGCCAGCACCTTGCCATCATTCGGATTCATAACGATAACACTTCCCTCTGTCGCACCAGCTCCACTTACGCCCTTTTTCAAGGCCTCTTCAACATAACTTTGTACGTTGCGGTCAATCGTCAGTGCAATATTCTCACCTGCCTTTGCCTCGATCCGCACATTATTCTTTCCAACAGTCAGCGGCACATTATGCGTGTCAGTAACCGCCTGCACCAAACCGTCTCGCCCCTTAAGACGCTGATTCAAAGCCCCCTCAATACCATATTGCCCCTCGCCAGCGGTATTCACAAAACCAAGCACATGTGCACCCAACTCATTTTCCGCATAATCACGAATCGAACCCTGCAGATACGTAATGCCTGCGAGCTTCTTCTCTGCCAATTTCTCCTTTTGCGTACCAGAAATATTTTTCGCCAACACTTCATAACGCGACTTTTTATTTCCTAGTCGACTCTCAATATCGCCAACCGTCTCTCCGCCAGCAATTTCACGCAACGCTGAAACAATAATGCTCCTCTTATCATCACCAATTGCTTGAGGATCGGCGACCACCGTATATACAACTTTATTCAGGACGACGGGCACTGGCGTTTTCCCGTCCATCATGTAAATCTTTCCACGCTCCGCTGGGATCACAAAACGCCGCTGCTGACTAGCCCGTGCAAGCTCGCTATAAGTTCCGTGCTGCAAGATCTGCAGCTGAAAAAGTCGCAACACGAAAATCGCCATAGCACCCAGGAGGATGATGGCGAGCCAACCAGTTCTTGAACGTGTAAGCTGCTGCATAATGCTTACTCTTTATTATATCACTATTCGGCGTGTCTTGTTTCCGTCTTCACCATCGCCGCAGCAACATTACTGTTTTTCATCTTGTCAAGCGAAGTTAATCGCACATTCTGTACTTCCAGTTCCGATTTTTTCGCTGTCAATTCATTAATCTGTGCGTCAAGCCCCTGTGCTTCATAGCTGTACGCTGTCGTCTTAATCGCCTGCGTCAAATAAATCAAACCAAGCACAGTAATCATCAATGCCACCAACACCGTGTGAGCAACCGGCCCAAGCTTTGTTTGCGACCGAAAACGAGTCGCATTCTGATTGCGACGCATGTGAGCGCCAGAACGTCGTGGAGTGAAAGTGGTGGAATTGGTCATTATAATTTCAATCTTTTTATTTTTTATTTAATCAGGAAATATAGCCCGCCCAGCGTAAGTTACGAACGGGCTATTTCCAATTACTGTATATTCCGGAATACGCGGTAATTTAGTCGCGGCGTACAGCCACTGCTTCAGCGACCGCTGCATCTTGGAATTGTACTTTGATGTGGATTGGCATAATTGCCTCCTTTTTTGTTTATGTTTTTACGGCCCAGCGAAACTTGGCGCTTCGACTGCGCGGATTGTGAACGTCTACCGTGCCTGGGACTGGCTTTTTCTCAGGAATGATGAACTCTGCGTCATAGCCAGCCATCATCTGCTCCTTGAAATAGTGCTTCACCAACCGATCTTCAAGACTGTGAAAACTAATTATGCCTACTCGCCCGCCCGACCGTAATAATCTGGGCAGCAATAGCAATAATTGCTCAACCTGTCGAAGTTCTTGGTTAACTTCAATCCTCAGGGCTTGAAAAGTACGAGTCGCGGGATGCTGCTTCAGCCCACCACGACCAAGTGTCTGCTCGATCAGAGTTGCCAGCTCAGAAGTCGTATGAAACGGTCTATTATCTGCGATCGCTCGTGCAATTCGCCTTGCCCGCCCCAGATTCTCCTCGCCGTAACGAGTAATCAGCCGCGTCAGCTCATCAACCGAATACGAATTGACGATATCCGCCGCCGTGATCTTCGTCCGATTATCCATCCGCATATCTAGCGGCCCATCAAACCGAAACGAAAAACCTCTCTCTGCTCTGTCAAGCTGTGGTGACGACACCCCCAAATCAGCCAAAATCACGTCAAATGTACGTCCCTGCTTGACCAAATCTTGTGCCGCACTCACAAAATCTTCGTGAATCAGCGTCACGCCTTTTTCGGCCAAATCACCCAGCGTTTTAATCGCGTTTTCATCACGATCGACCAACACTGAGTCCAAGTAATTATCCGTCCTTCTCAAAAAAGCCCTGGCGTGGCCGCCGTAGCCAGCTGTCAGGTCAAGATAATTCTCTCCCCTAGCTGGCTGCAACCTGTCCAAGGTTACCTCAAGAAGTACGGGAACATGAATCGGTTTGCTCATCTGAAGCTCTTCCGACTGTGGTGGATGTTCTTTAATACTCATCATTATTCCATTATAACGGAATAATGCTCGAGATCACCTAACTGGATATTTAATTCTGGCTTTTTCGTTTTTGTATTTTTTTGTTTTTGTTGTCTAAAGAGTGGCTAACGC
>DAIQMM010000070.1:0-3462 GCA_036788915.1 Nanosynbacter sp.
GCGTTAGCCGAGCAGGGCGGTGGCTTTGTGGTGTATTCGGAGGCGTGGCAGGAGTTACAGCCGGCGGTGCTATATCTGGAACAGCAATATCGGCAAAATGACGAGCAGCTGCTGGAGATTTTGACGGCGCTGAGACATGACGATATTAGGCGGCATCATGCAGAGACCTTGCTAGCGCGGACGGAGGTCGAACTGCCTGATGGTGACATCACTGAACTGCACACCGTCAATGTTGATGTTGATGCCATCAACAGCCAGAAGCTGGCGGAGCTGGCGGGCGAGGAGCGGACGTATCAGCAGACGACGACTGGCTCGAAAGTGTACGTCGAGAATTTGCAACGGTCGGTACTGGCGCCGAGTGAACTTGTGTTGAAATTGGGCGCGTTGGTGATGGCGGTGAAGAATTCGCCGCAGAAATTGTACGCCAATGGTAGCATCGGCACGGTGGTGGATTTTGAGCCGCTGACGGACTATCCAATTGTGGAGTTTCGTAGTGGACAGCAGGTAACTATGGTACCGGATGTGTGGGAGCTGCGCGACGGTGAGCGTAAGCGGGCGAGTATCTCGCAGGTGCCGCTGCGCCTGGCATGGGCTATCACCGTGCATAAAAGCCAGGGCATGACCTTGGATGCGGCAAAAATTGACCTGAGAAAGGCCTTTGTCGAAGGCATGGGCTACGTGGCCTTGAGCCGGGTGCGAGATTTGGATAACTTGTATCTTTACGGTATCAATCGCAAGGCGCTGGAAATTTCGCCTGACGCGTTAGCGATTGATGAGGTGTTGCAGCGAGCAAGTAGTGAAGCGGCCAAGCACTATCGTCCGATATTGGAGGAGATGAAGCGAAAGCAGTCAGTGTTAAAAAAATCTGCCAAATCTGGCAGCTGGCAGCAAAAAATTGCCAAAATGCGCGAGACGCACCCCAAAGCCTATATGCCATGGGAAAAAGCCGACGACGACATCCTTAAGCAAGAGTTTTTACAGGGTGCGACCATCCAGCAGCTCAGTCAAAAACTTGGTCGGCATGAAGGCTCAATTAGGATGCGGCTGCAGAAGCATTTTGGGGAGGACATAGTAGCGTAGTCTGGCTTGAAAAAAGCTCATATTGTCCTGTCTATAAAGATGATCTCGAAGCTATTTTATTGACTTTTTATCATTTTTATTTTATTATAAAGGGGATAAAGGAGCAGAATAAATAAGTAATGTCTGAGGTCTTTGCTGGTGATAATATGGCCGATTCTGGCAACAAAAAGGTGTCTCTTCTCGTGCATAAAGATTTTATTTTGCCAGAGTTATTGGGTAAATATAACACTGGGATACTGAGGCGAATTGGGTATTATGCAACTGGATTGATGGTTAGTTTGGCTAAAAGGATTGCTAATCATGACGCTTTTGATGTTATCGACCGTGGCGACGACGATGAGGGTCTAATTGACAAAATAGCCGAAGAGTTTAAGGGCACGGTTTTTTGCGAAGTTGCCAAAGATGCTGCGAGGGGTTGTGGAGATATAAATAAATGGCTCTGTTGGTTTGATGGAAAAGGTTATCCGTCCGAGAAATGGCCGCAATACGCCAGGGAGCGAGAAGATTTTCCAGAACCATTACGTAGGATGTTTGATGAGCTAGACCCTGGTAAATTAGAGAAGCTTGATCGTGCGATAATTAAACACTGTATAGAGACAGTGGAGTCTCTGTGTGATAAAAGCAATGACAATATGGAGTACGAACGAGAGCTGTATTATTTACTGGGGGAGTATTTTGAGGGTAGTTTGCCGGGTCTGGACCGTGGTAATGGCATGATGGGGTCTGGCCTTTGGCATATGATCACAAGCTCCTGTTTTGAGTGTGTGAATGATCAGGTTGATAGGTATAATGGTTACCTCCAAACCGTCCGTAGAATTGGGCAAGAGAATGCCAATAAGTTGTTTGAAGAGCTTGGGATAGTGCATTTTGCTGACTGGAGTCCGGAGGTCTTACAGGGGACGCTGCATATATTAGAGACTGGGCGTACGGAATCTGGAAATCCAGCAACGATTATTGTCAGGGGTTCTAGCGGAGACCGTAATGGTGCGGCACGTTATTTTCGTGAGATAACGTCTCGTGATACTTTGGCTGTAGAGGTAAAATGTACGGACGATCTTTCTGGCGTAGTAGAGCGGCTGGAGAGGGCTGGTGTCAGTGCAAATACATTTAATACTGTTGTTCTATTTGGTCATGGTAGTGAGAAAAATAGTTTTACCATGTCGTCCACGGAAGATATACCAGCCGACCCTGATGAGTGGTACGGGAAAAAGGGTATGCGTGATCTTATACGAAGATTTAAGTTGAGTCGATTGGTATTGGTATCGTGTTATCCGCTTATGCGAGAAGACAAGTTTACTCCACTTACAATTGGAGATGATCTGCAGCGTAGGAAGGGTACGGCACCAGCGATTTCCATAGCGTTTTCGGTGGCTGTTGTGAGTGGTCTAGACGGGAAAACATGTACTTATGTAAACAAAGACGGGGGGATTGATCTTGTGACTATAGACGACACTGGCAATAAGGTTGTGGAGACATCTAAAATGGCATCAACTAGGTATGGATTAACGTGTATAAAAAAGAGGACTGACAAGCCCGCTCCGATTAAATAGTGCTTGGACGTAAACTTTCAACACTAAACTTTTCCACAAAAATGTGGAAAAGTTTTCATTTGGTGATGAAATGGGTAAAAACTTATAAAAAGGGCTTGCATGTGGGTAGGTGTGGGTAGTATAGTGAAGTCAGTGGAACAAACATTGATGAAACACATCAATATAAAATAAACATCCACTGCATTAAAAATAATCAATCTAATTCACGAAAGGCCACCGTGCAAACAGATTACTTTGAGCGAAAGTTGGATGACAAGCGACGCTTGACGATTCCGGCTGAGCTGAGAGCAGAGTTTGCGTCTGGTGTTGTATTAACTCGTGGATTCGGTGCCTATCTCCATTTATATCCACAGCAGGTCTGGGATCGGGAAGTGGAGAGTGCTCTCACTGGAAGTATTCTTGATGAGCGTGTGGCTGACCTGAATGTCAAGTTTCGCCGCGGTAAGACGATGTCGACGCTTGATGAGAAGCAGGGTCGGGTGACGATTGAGCAACATTTGCTTGATTACGCCGGGATTGATAGGGAAATCGTCGCCGTCAGGGCGGGAGCGTATTTTCGTATCATGGCTGCCGAGGCTGCTGAATAGATTGGTGAATGTACCTTAAAAATTAAACCTCTCGAGATCAACTATCTGGATATTTGAAGACGGCGTTGTGGCGATTTGCTCCACGTAAAAAACGGCAACGTACCTTCCTCAAAACACCTCCCAAAAAAACTCCACCTCACACATAAGTCTCTTTTGGAAAAAGTATGGTTATTAATAATAATCAGGAATTTCCACTCTTTAGACAACAAAAACAAAAAAATACAAAAACGAAAAAGCCAGAATTA
>DAIQMM010000071.1:0-3415 GCA_036788915.1 Nanosynbacter sp.
TTGACCGCCACCAAAGGCACGGTGATTATGAATTCCCTGCCGCATGGCTATCAACCGCTGGGCGGCAAATTGCCGAAAACCCGCGGCGGCGTGCTCATCGCCTTTGAAGCTGGCACCACCACGCCGTATGCCCTGCAGGCGGCTGAGGCACGCGGCGAACTCTTGGTCGGGCCGGGCACGGAAGTGTATGCCGGTATGATCGTCGGTATTTATAATCGCCAAGAAGACATCGAAATTAACGTCTGTAAGGCTAAGCACCTGACCAACATGCGTTCCAAATCGTCTGACGGCACGGTGCAACTGACACCATTTACACAGTTTAGCCTGGAGCAGTGCATCGACTTCATCGAGGACGACGAACTGCTGGAAGTGACGCCAAAATCCCTGCGTCTACGGAAACGCTACCTTGATGCTAATGAGCGAAAGCGCGCCGCAAAACAATAGCTGACAGCAGACAAACCAAATTAACTAGCCTAAAGAAAACCGCTCCAAAATGAAGCGGTTATTTCTTAAACTAGGCAAACCCTAATTGACAAGCGTTTCCTTGACTCGACGTGACGAGAAGAAGTAAAGGATAATCAGACCTTGTAAAATCAGACTGACGACAATCGTGCTCAACAAGGTTGGAACATTTGCCAGATCTGATTGACCAACAATAAATTGAATAATCATATTTATCACGTTATATACCGCCGCTGCTGCTAGAGTTGCAATCGCCAGCCACTTACCAAGTTGCTTCTCCGTCGTGATAAACACCACTGTGGCAATTGACAAAGCCGCCAAGAATGGTGTAAGCAGCAGAGCGATGATATTCTCTGGTCGACTAAGCTGTGTCATCGCACTGAAAAACATTCCTGTATAGCTCAAGCCGCCAATAGCAAAGCAGACCAAGAAAAACATCAGCCAGCCCTTAACTCCCTTGAGAGATTCCGCCATGACGACGTATTGTACTGGTGCAGCTTGCGGCTGAGCAAAATATTGCTGACTCACCTGCTCTTGTTGGCTGTCATTTTGATTTGCTGACGAATCATTCACTGTAGGCTGATCTGTCTGTGGTGCAGTATTTGCTTGATCTTTTGATGACATATTACTGTATCTCCTTATGGTTTTCTATTGATTATTATATCACAGGCTTAACATCTTCTGGTAAAAACCCTTTTTCGTGCTTGAAGTCAGCTTGCCATTTGTAGTCTTTGGCGTAACCCAGATCTTTCATCAGCTTGGTCGGGGCGTTGCGAAGATGCAGCGGCACGGGCGAATTTGGATATTTTTGTGCCAGAGAAAAAGCACTATTCATCAAGTCAGTAATTTCACGCGACTTCTGACTGCGAGCCAGAGCGATGGCACAGTGAAATAGATTGTATTTGGCTTCAGGCAAGCCAACTCGCTCGACCGCCTCAAAGGTGGCGACCGCCAAACTCAACGCACCATTGCCAGCCAGGCCAATGTCTTCCGACGCGAAGACAATCATCCGCCGAGCGATAAACTTCGGATCTTCGCCAGCGTCAATCATCCGTGCCAAATAATACGCCGCAGCCACCGCATCGCTACCGCGTAGCGACTTGATGAACGCCGAGATGACATCATAATGTGCATCGCCTTTTTTGTCATAGCCAGGCAGTCGTCGCTGAGCCGCCGCCTTGACCACCTCGGGCGTAACTTTACCACCAAAACTCAGTGCCAATTCCAAATTACCCAACGCCACCCGTGCATCGCCGTCCGCCAGTTCCGCCAAATAGTCCAGAGCTTTGGGCGAGACCCGCTTGGATTGCTTCAAAACCTTCAACGCCCGCTTTAGCACCAATATAATTTCATCTTTGGTCAGATGCTGAAGTACCAGCACCCGCGTTCGGCTGAGTAGCGGCGTGATCACCTCAAAGCTCGGATTCTCGGTGGTAGCGCCAATCAACGTGATCAGTCCGCTCTCAACGTGCGGCAAAAATGCGTCCTGCTGCGCCTTATTAAAGCGGTGGATTTCATCAACAAACAAAACCGTCCTGAGGTTCAGGTTCCAATTTTGTCTGGCGTGTTCGATCACCTTTTCGACATCTTTTTTACCGCTGGTAACAGCAGACAACTCAACAAACTCTGCGTTGACTTCCCTAGCGATAATCCGCGCCAGCGTCGTCTTACCTGTACCTGGCGGCCCCCACAAAATCAAGCTGACCGGCTCAGCACGCCTCACGATTTGACGGAGCAACTCGCCCTCGCCCAGCAAATGACTCTGCCCAATCACCTCATCCAGATTTTGCGGCCGCATCTGCTCGGCCAACGGTATTCGTCCCATGCTCTTATTATACGAACAAATTGAGCTACTCATCAAGTCGCAACTGCACAATAACAGCCGACATTGACAAAATAACTAGCATCCAACCAGCGGCAAACACATTCTGATTTGATATTATTCCAAAAATAAATATTAACGACATAAGGATAATACGTCCCACGGCAGTTATCACCGAGCCAGAGCCAACTCGATATCTCGATGGCAGCTGATGTTGTATTCGTGCAATAAAATGAAATAAAAGTGCCCCCGAGACGACCGCAATCAGCACTTGAGCGATGATAGTTATCCATAAGTTAGCACTTAACGAAAGCACGACTGAAGCCAGCCCCAACAAAATTGACAAAGCTATATTCACCTTTTTTGAACCGAGATATTTAACCAACGAACCGCCCAAGCTGCCCAAGCCTTCTATAGACGACCCAGCAATCCCAAAAACTATAGCTGGAGCCGACAGCGCAATGCACCACAATTGATAAGCCTCCCGATTTATTTTCTGCACACAAAATACCATCATAGTTACGACCATCAGCCAAATCAAACTCTTACTCTTGAATACACACTTAAAGGTATTTTTAGCATGCTTGATAAGTTTCTCATCAGCTACTTCACGACTAATTTTTGCATCCTTGTATAGCAGGTGGCAAATCATAGATATAACTATCGGAATAGTTGTTAGATTAAACGTTAACAACAGCGAATGACCACCGATCCAGCCGCCTAAAAAATTACTGATAATTAAGGCTACTCCGCCCAAAGCCTCATATAAACCCAATGCTCGATTAAAGTTTCTAGCATGCCCCTGCTCCTCTAGTAAAGCATCATAAATCATAGCCGTACCAGTACCGCTCGAAAAAGCATCATGAAAACCCCAAATTACAACGGCCGCAGAGTACATAAAAATACTGTCGCTAGCACCAGCCACCAAGCTGCTAATCCCAAGAAATAAACCAGAAAGCACCATCGAACCCTTACGGCTCCAGCGATCAGCAATAATCCCCGACGGAATCTCAGTCAAAATACATGATATCAATAGAACGATTGTAATTAAACTAATGCCAAAATTGTCAATACCTATACTTCTTATGAACAATTTTTCAGTTGAATACCAAAGCACAAAACTCAAGAAGA
>DAIQMM010000072.1:0-3346 GCA_036788915.1 Nanosynbacter sp.
GCGTTAGCAGCGAGCCGCAAAAGCGAGCGACCTTAAACAAATGCGTTTTGGTCTAAAAATTGGCTCGGGCGATCTTGAGGTAAAACTACGCAAGATCAAAACATTCTTGGCTGACGGACATAAAGTGCGTATACAAGTCGTCTACAAGGGACGCGAAATGGCACACAAAGAGATCGGCTACGAATTGATAGACAAAATCATGTCTCAACTTGAAGAAGATGCAATATTAGAGCAAAAACCTCAGATGGCTGGTCGCAATCTGAGCGTAGTAATAAGGAGTAAGTAATGCCGAAGTTAAAGACCCACAAAGGTACTGCCAAGCGCATCAAGCTGACCAGTACCGGTAAATTGACTCGCCAGCGCGCATTTGGCGGTCACTTTTTGGCAAAAAAGTCAAAGAGTCGTAAGCGTGCAATCAACACAACAGCAACTGTAACTGGCTCAATGGCGAAAAATGTTCGCCGAGCAATAGGAGCGTAATCATGCGAGTAAAGCGAGGTGTTCCTGCTCGATCAAAGCACAAAAAAATCCTAAAAGCAGCGAAAGGTATGCAACATAACCGCACTCGCAGCTTTAGACTAGCAAAACAGGCAGTCATTCGTGCATTGCAGTATGCTTATAGAGATCGCCGAAACAAAAAACGCGACCTACGAGGTCTATGGATTACCCGAATTAATGCAGCGGCTCGAGAGCAAGGTACAACTTATGGCAAGCTTATCGCAGGCATGAAGGCAAAAAATATCGAGCTTGATCGAAAGATCATGGCAGAATTGGCAGCCAACGAGCCAAAAGCGTTCGCAGAAGTTGTAAAATCAAGCCTGTAAATAAAGTATTCGGTAATAAAAATATCTCACTAAATTGTGAGATATTTTTATTGGCAGACCGCCTGTAAGCCGGGTTCTGTCGAGGACAATCATCTATCTAGCCTGCCTGTTGCCAAGCAGATCAAGCGGTTATCGATTTGCGAGCGGATCACTCTTGTGTGCAAATCTCCTTGCAGTCGACAGGGTTTACCTCCTATCCACGTCACCATGGATAGCTGTGAGCTCTTACCGAGCTAGCCGTATAGCCAGCTCCGCACATCAAGCACGTCACTCGTTTCACCTTTTCCCTCGTGAATATCACAAAGGTAGTTTCGTTTCTGTGGCACTTTCCCTAGGGTTGCCCCCGGTCGCCGTTAGCGACTGTCGGTATCCTTCACTGCCCGGACTTTCCTCTTGGTATAATTTACCAAGCGATTGTCTAGCGGACTGCCGCTCTCATTATACCCCAGAACTCTGATGGTCGTCCAGACACTTATTTACCATGCCGTCAGCAAGAGTATTAACTTCCCTCGCTATATGCCTGAATATTACTTTATGAAATTGATTAGCCAACTGACACACATCATCATATAGCCGAGAAATTATGACGTCCTTTGGCTTATGTATGCCATTCATCTGATCAACTACAAGTGTACTATCCAAACGACATTCAATATCTTGCCAGCCCCGACGCAGGGCAGCCGACAAACCCAGCTTTAGGCCTTGATATTCAGCAACGTCGTTAGTTGCGACACCTAAAAATTGACTGCCCTGATCGACAATATTGCCATTTCGATCAACCAACACAAATCCAGCAGCCGACAAGCCAGGATTGCCTCGCGATCCACCGTCCGAATAGACGATGGGATATTTTACTCTTCCAGAGCTAAGTATTCCTGGCGATTGTATCTTCAAAATAGTCTGAGACAAATCAGTAATCTCGTCAATATCAATCTTTGATTCATGATACCAAATATATTTGTCGTATCGACCGCTTAATGTAAATATTCGCTCCACATGATCGACTGAAGAAGTAAACAGAATAACAGCGTATTGAATATCTCTATCGTCAATGTCACGATAAGTAAAAACGTCAGTCAGCTCAAGCGGCAAAGGTGTGATCAGTCCCAAGTCTTCCCGCAAGCAACGCTCAAGTGCATCTTCTGGCTGCTCCCCCTCAAGCACTCTCCCACCAGGAAGTTCATATTTCTTCAAAATTGACGGTCTTCCATCAGCACGACGCAGCAACAATGGACGACCTTTATATTCCAATATCAGTCTAACGGCTATTCTCTGAATCATATCATTCAAATTATAAAAGCCCCAAACTCCGTCAAGTGCTTGATATTCCCCGCATAACGCAAGGTGGGTGCTCGCAAATCGCTACCACGGCAACGAATCATTAGAGCTCCCTATCATATGATGTTAGGAAAATCATATGCGCCCACGGAAGTTTAGGGTTAGTTTTATTATACATGAAAAATCATTAAAAATACATACAGAATAGACTCTACACAAACAAGCATCAACCTACTGATGAAGCCCGAGAGCAATACAACAATCGCAAAAATTACAAAAACACCATACTGTTCAATCTGATCCATAATTCGACGCACGCCATCTGGAGCTAAAGCGTAAAGCAGACGAGACCCATCAAGCGGTGGAATCGGTAGCATATTAAAGGCAAAAAAACCAATATTAATGAATATGGTTAGTTGAACAATGGAGCCGGGCAGCGAATTATCGATATAGCCCCCCGAGGCAATTACACCACTGACAACACCCACGCCAAATGCCAAAAACGCAATCAAAAGATTGGTCAATGGACCAACAAGAGCCACCATCACGGCACCCCACTCGCCATAGCGTAGCCTACTAGGATTAAAAGGCACTGGCTTTGCACCACCAAACACCGGACCACCAAAAATAATCATTAAAATCGGCAAAAGAATTGTCATAACTGGGTCAATATGCTTCAACGGATTAAGCGTAAGCCGACCCTCAGCTTTTGCTGTCGTATCGCCAAGTGAATAGCCAACGAAAGCATGCATCGATTCATGAACTGTCATCGATAAGAGGATAACTATGATAGCTACAACAATACTAATTACTGGATCCATAAACATTATCAATTATAGCACCTGTCTACCATCTTGACTAATTACACAAATATCGCTACAATACTAATGATTGTAATAATTAATAAGTGTAAAGAGAGTAAATTATGGCATCACGATGTGAATTGACCGGCAAGGGCAAGCAATACGGTCACAACGTTAGCTTTTCGTTACGTCGCACAAAACGAGTTTTTAAACCCAACCTACAAAAGAAAACCCTAGTTCTTAACGGTCAGAAGATAACTATGAATATCAGCACTAAAGCAATCCGCACCCTTAAGAAAAAAGGTCTATTGACAACACCAGTTGCCAAAGACGCTTAGCTCAAAACTAGCAAAGATCATAAAACCCCTCATTCACGAGGGGTTTTATTTTTTATCACACAAACAAGCTAACTTCTTGCAATATTTATCACAGAGCTAACGC
>DAIQMM010000073.1:0-3314 GCA_036788915.1 Nanosynbacter sp.
GCGTTAGCCCCTGCTTAATGCACTCTCGTCTGCGACAAAGGAAGATGGTATCGGTGTGCAGTTTCTTATTCGCCCAGCCTATAGCGGTTGGTCAAAAGCTTCAGAGTCTCATATTGATGGGATGAAGAAAAATAAAGGGAAAGGCAGCAAGGGTGGTGCGATTGCATTTGATATAATGGAGGCTCTTTGGAAGCCGCCCGAGAACGAGAAAGATAAAGATACTAACCCCGAAGACAAGCAACTGACTGCATTAGAGCAGGCTGAGGTTGAGGCGATTGGCGAGAAAACTCGCTATCCAGCTTATGAGGTTTTGGTTCGTGTTGTAATTTCGTCAAACACTGCTGCACGTTCGCAGGTGTTGTTGAAAAATGTTATTGCAGCCTTTGCACTGTTTGACTCAGCCCGAAACAATGGATTTGAGTTTTCTTTGACGCGAAACGTTGACGAAATGACAACAGCATACATTATGAGATTTTTCCCACAGGAGTTGCGTAGAAATATTCTTAATAGTGTAGAAATGTCAACACTTTTCCATTTACCAGGGGCGAATGCCATTCCGACTTCGCAAGTTAAGCGTCAGATGTCGAAGCAGGTTGATGGTCCGACAGACGTTATGGAGGAGGGGCTACTGCTGGGCTATAACGAGTTTCGTGGTGTCAAAAAGCCAATCCGTGTCGGCACGAAAGACCGCCGTAGACATATTTACATCATTGGTCAAACTGGTGTTGGTAAGTCAGTTTTGCAGGAGAATATGGCTTATCAAGATATGCTAGACGGGCGAGGGTTTGCCTTCATTGATCCACACGGAGATCTTGTTGAATCTCTGCTTGGCAAGGTGCCAAAAGAGCGGGTTGAGGACATCATTTACTTTAATCCAGCTGACATGACCAACCCGATTGGTATGAATATGTTTGAGTATGATACGCCAGATCAGAAAGACTTTTTGGTGCAAGAGGCTATTAATATGCTATACAGTCTATACGACCCTGGGCATACGGGTATTGTCGGTCCAAGGCTGGAGCATATCTTTCGTAACTGTGCTCTTCTGTTGATGGCGGATCCAGCTGGCGGAACATTTATTGACGTACCGAAGTGTCTAATCGATCCAGAGTTCGTGAAGCGAAAATTGAAATATGTTACCGACCAGCAGGTGATTGATTTTTGGACAAAGGAGTTTCCAGCTTCGCAAAAATCAAACGAGGCTGGTGAAGTGGTTTCGTGGGTCGTTGCAAAGTTTGGTCCATTTATCTCCAATGATGCCATGCGTAATATTATCGGTCAAACAAAGTCAGGTTTTAATCTGCGTGATATTATGGACAATCGAAAGATCCTGCTGGTTAACCTGTCAAAGGGTAAGATGGGTGAGCTAAACTCAAAACTGCTTGGTATCATTTTTGTGATGAAGTTTCAGGCAGCTGCGATGGCTCGTGCCAATATTGAAGAAGACCAGCGTGTTGATTTCTCTCTGTATGTTGACGAGTTTCAGAACTTTGCGACCGACAGTTTTGAGTCTATTATGTCTGAGGCTCGAAAATATCGATTAAGCCTGATTATGGGAAATCAGTTTATGACGCAGTTGACTGATAAGATTCGCGAGGCGATTATTGGTAACGTTGGTACGGTTATTTCTGGGCGTATTGGTATCACCGATGCTGAGCAGCTAGTTAAGAAGTTTAGCCCGACATTTGATACTGATGATTTGGCGAAATTACCGAACTTCCAGTCAATCGCATCTGTTATGATCAACAATACGCCGTCTGCACCGTTTAGTATGAATTGGGTTCCGCCAATGGGGCAGGTTAATACTCAGCTGAGGGATGCGTTGATTCGCTTGTCGTCTGCTAAATATGGTCGCCCAAGAGCCGTGGTTGAAAAGGAGATCTTTGACAGGCTAAAAGATAGTAGGACTAGCCAGGCAACTGGCAGGATTTCATCGGCTCCAGGAATGTCTCAAGGTAAGGCTGGAGGAGGCTCTTTCCTTGATGAGTGGTTAGCGAAACGTCAACAACTGGGCGGCAAGAAGGCTGCACTGCCATCAACTAACAATCCTGCGGGTGGTGGTTCTGTTATGCGAACTCCGTCTATTGGTCAGCCTGGCTCAACTCCTAGTCAATCCGCCGCCATGGCTGCACCAGTTTCACAGTATACATCGCCGTCGATAGGTCAATCTGGGTCTGGGCAGCAGGTTAATGCTCCAATGTCGCAAGGTCTGTCTGGTCAGCCAAATGCCATGTCGACACAGCAAGCAGGTGCAAACAGTAACATATCGCCAGAAACAGCTCCAACTAAAAATAAACTTGATTTACGCTCAGGTTCTGATAATGATGAAGAGATTTCTATACAACTGAGATAGATTATTTTCGATTAATAAAGCCAACTCGTATATATTCGACTACAGCACCAAGACACCAGCCTGCAGCAAAAAGAATAATTGTTTCCGAGCCAGAAAGGGCATATCCGTAATGTTTGGCGATAATATAGATGACAACTGAAGCAATTGCTCCGAGTGCACCAGCTATAATTATATTTGGTCGGGCCACTGTGTTGCCGAC
This sequence comes from Nanosynbacter sp., assembly GCA_036788915.1. Taxonomy (GTDB): domain Bacteria; phylum Patescibacteriota; class Saccharimonadia; order Saccharimonadales; family Saccharimonadaceae; genus Nanosynbacter. The sequence goes on from DAIQMM010000073.1 coordinate 2,553, forward strand.
TGCGTCGCTAACTTTTTCAACGACAGGATTGTGAATTGCTTTACTGAAAGCACGCGATGGGGCTGACAGTTGACTCTGCATAGTCGTAAGGGTCTTTTTGTATGAATCTTCAATGTCCTTTTTTGTTAATGGCTGATTTTCTCTGGCCTTAGTTGTCTCTACTTCTTTTTCTTGCTGTGCTGTTTCGTGCTTTCGTGCTATTTCAATAGCTTCATGTTTGGCATTGTCTATCTGTTCTATTGTTGATGATTCTTTCTCTGCGGCGGTCTCAAGACTCTTTTCTACTTCCTTGAGTTTTTCTGCTCGTGCAGCTTCCAGATTATTGCTTATCTTTTCTTGCTGATTAATATTAAGATTATTTAGCTTTTCGCCCATGATTGCACCCCCTATATCGTTCCAGCTGACATATTATGGCGGATAATTCGTATTTCTTTACTCAGCTGTCGCGAACGGGCGTAAAAGAATACGACAATAGCTGTGATAATTCCCATGATTAGCATATTTTCTCCCGGTCCAGTCTTTGGTAATTCGGCGGTAGTTGACTCGACCAGTTTTGGTGCTGGGCAATCGACAGAAATCCGCACTGTGTTTCCGAAAGTGTTATCTATTCGACAGTCAAATGACAATGCGTTGCTTTTACCAGCTGCCATCGCTGGTATGGTGTTTTTGATCTGTACCGTGAAGCTTCTTTTTTGCGTCTCGCCAGGTTTAATCGTGACTTTGTCCCAGGTTAAGATTTTTGCATTTGTGCTGCGCTAACGC
>DAIQMM010000074.1:0-3271 GCA_036788915.1 Nanosynbacter sp.
GCGTTAGCAATTAAAAACCTGGTTGGTATTGCGGCACCCGCTGAATAAAGTCGGTGATTTTTATAGTCAGCGATTGATCGTCCAGACCGTGCTTTTGCCACAATTCTTGCATCGTCCCACTTTCACCGAACGCGTCCTGCACACCGAGCCGCAGCAGCGGTACAGGCAACTGCTCTGACAGCACTTCCGCTACCGCCGAACCAAAACCGCCAGCAATCTGCCCCTCTTCTGCCGTAACCACTCGACCGCAAGTTTCAGTCGCCGCCAGCAGCGTCGCCTCGTCCAGAGGCTTGATGGTCGGAAAATGCACCACCATAGCCTGCACACCACTGCCCGCCAGCCTCTCCGCCGCCAACAGCAGCTGATAAGTCATCGTGCCAGTACCCAGCAGAGCCACATCTTTCCCCTCACGCAGCACATAGGCTTTACCAATTTCAAAATTGTCATACTTGATGAATAATGGCGTTTTTTCACGCGGCAGTCTGATGTAATTTGGCCGTTCGTCGCCAGCCATGCTTGCCGCCATTAACTCAGCCTCATGAGCATCGCCTGGTGCCAACACCACCATATTCGGCAGACTCCGCATCAGGGCAATATCCTCCAGCATTTGGTGTGTCGCACCGTCCGCACCGACATTCAGTCCAGCGTGCGAGCCAACCAACTTGACTGGCTGATTATTCAAACAAATTGTCGTCCGAATTTGCTCCCAATTCCGCCCTGGGCTAAACGCTGCGTAACTAGCCGCAAATGGAATATTACCCATGGCAGCCAACCCAGACGCCACTGTCACCAAATTCTGTTCTGCCACACCAACTTCAATCGTCCGCGGATGACCAAAGGTTTTCATAAAATCACCAAAACCTACGCTCTCCATAAGATCAGCACCGAGGGCGACTATTCTCGGATCTTGACCAGCAATCTTCACCAAACCCCGACCAAAGCCGATACGCATAGCCTCTAATTCTGACTCCCGCCAATTGTCGATCAACATATTCATAATCTTTCGCTCCTATCACCAACATCTGGCATGCCCAACTGAGTCAACGCCCGCTCGGCCTCCGCAACAGTCGGTGCTTTGCCATGCCAACGATAATCATTCTCCATAAAATCAACCCCACGACCCGGAGTTGTCCGAGCAATAATTACGCTCGGTTGATCAGTATTTTTCTGTGCCTGCTCCACTGCATTAATAATCTCAATAAAATCATGACCATCAATTTCCTGCACATGCCAGCCAAAACTACGCCACTTATCGCCTAGATCGTCAAGAGGCATCACGTATTCGGTGCCGCCGCCGATTTGAATCATATTTCTATCAACAATCGCGATCAATTGACCAAGCTGATATTTACGAGCAAACATCGCCGCCTCCCAGATATTTCCTTCGTTCAGTTCGCCATCACCCAGCGTGCAGTAAACAAACCGTTGCGTCTGTGATGATAAATATCGCAAATGGTATGCCATGCCAGCAGCTTGACTGAGACCAGAACCTAATGGCCCACTGGTCGTCTCAACGCCTGGCAGAACAGTCCGCTCGGGATGGCCCTGCAGTCGCGAACCGTGTTGTCGCAAGGTTACTAGCTCGGCTGGCAAAAAGAAGCCGCGAGCCGCCAACACAGCGTACAACAGCGGTGCGTAATGTCCGTTACTCATCACCAGTAAATCGCGTTCTGACCAATCAGGCTCGTTAGACTTCACTCGCAATATCGAAAAATAAAGTGCTGTCATCACATCAGCGAAACCAAGTGGACCAGCAACATGACCGCTGCCAGCCTTGCAGACCTGGCGAATAATCGCTCGACGAATAATAATCGCTATCCGCTCCAGCCGCCTTGCTCTCGACAGATCAGGCACGGTAAATTACCCCAGTACGCCCGTTTTGTTAATCTCTTGCTGCAGCTGCATGAAAATTGCGTGAGGGTCGCTTGCTCGCTGAATTGCACCACCAACATTCAGCACATGAACACCGCCATGCACTAAACTGTAGGCATTATCAACCATAATGCCGCCATCCCAGCCAATCTCAACATTCGGATTAATGGCTGTTATCAAACGAATCTTTTCAAGCTGCATCAAACTGGCACTACCACCAAACTTTCCCAGCTCACCTGAGAAAATTAATATATGCTCAGCCTCCTTAATCATCGCCTCAACCGTCCGCGGCACCGTTGACCTCAGCAACGCCAACCCCGCCATAATTCCTGCTTGCTTAATTTGACGAAGTGACTGCACCACGTCGCCCGTCGCCTCGGCATGTACGATAATCAAGTGTGGCCGCAACGCGATCAGTTTCGGAACATACTCCTCCAGATTATTCACCATAGCGTGAATGTCTACCACCCAACCCTCTGGTGCCCACAATTCTGGCACACTTACAGTCAGCGTTGGAGCAAATTCGCCATCAGTAATATCAATATGCACCCGTTCGGCAAATCCCGAAACACGCTCAACCTGCTCTTTATACTGTTCAGCGTTTTCAGCCAAAATAGTTGGAGTGATAATTCCGCTCATGCCAATTCGTCCAACTGGGCATTACGCCGATTAAACCTGAGAGCATCGACGTATGGCGTGTTTAGCCATGTCTCGACGATACCCTTCCAGGCTGACTCATCATCTTCCAAAATACGTGCTGGCAGACACAGAACGTTGGAATTGTTATCATTACGCGTCATCTTTGCCTCAAACGCATCCCAAATCACGCTGGCACGAATGCCCTTAAATCGATTAGCCGCCATACACATACCCTGACCGCCGCCGCAAATTAAAATCGCCCGCGGATCTTCGCCGTCATCGCCGATAACTTTCAGGGCCGCCGCTTGGGCAAATTGCGGAAAATCATCGTCTGGGTTCAATTCCACGCCGCCAACATCTTCAACGACATAGCCATTTTTCGCCAAATAAGCAAACACTTTTTCTTTCAATAAAAAACCGCGATGATCTGAGCCGAGGTAGATTTTCATGGTTTTAGTATAAGCGGTTTCGGCGATTTTTGCAAGGGAAAGTTGGATATTTCTCCAGAGGTGGAGTGTAGCTATTTGACAAAAGGTATTGACATTTTGTGGCTAGTATGATATATATATATCAGCTTTTCAAACCGAAAAGCGACTCCCGGGGAGTTCGCCCCGGTTGAGGTCGCGGTTCTGAAAGGCCGCACCTCAGATCTCTTCGAAAGGAGGTGGACTAATGTCCACCACCGTTTTGACCGTAGTCATCGTCGTCGCCCTGGTCGCCGGCCTGTTCGCAGCCGCCGTCACGGCGCTGTAGCTAACGC
>DAIQMM010000075.1:0-3110 GCA_036788915.1 Nanosynbacter sp.
TGGCTTTGATGAAAGATAAAAATGATCGGAGAATTATATTGCATGACGTCGTGGCATATTGTGATGGTGATAAACTAAAGGTATTTAGATTTGACCGAGATGGTGTTTTTGTGAGTGAACCGCATGGCGAAGGGATGTCGATGAATCAGGTCGTATCAATGGAAGGTAGTGGTGGATTAACGATTGCGGAAGAGTTTGCACATCGCTGCAATAATAAAAAGATCGATCCTACAAATTTCCGGCATTGGCAGAAATTTGGCAGCTGGTTTGCTGATGAGGCGAGTGCATAAATGCAAATTCACGTTGCCATTCCACACTATAACGCTCCTGAGGCTTTGAGAAATCTTTTGGCTCAGCTGACAGAGCAGGATTTTGATAGCATCACTGTGCTTGATGACTATTCTACTGACCGGCAAAAACTGCAAGACCTTGCTCGTGAATTTCCGGTAGTCAATTTTATCTTTGGTGAGAAGAATGGTGGTGCAGGATCCAATCGTAATCGCTTTTTGGGCTTACATAAAGCAGGCATTGTATGGTTCATCGACTGTGATATGCACGTTGAGACAGAGAATGTTGCCGACATTTTGCGTCAAAAGTTTGCCGCCGGAAATCACATCATGCTTGGTAGTGCCATTCTCTACGCCAATGGTCAGCCGATGGCCTGGAATTATGGCCATGAAATGCACCCGCAGCACGACCAGCAATTTACGCGGGCGACTCAGGCCGATAATCGCCAAATGTTGCAACAGCAAGGCTGGGATTATCCATGGATTTGGGGCGAGCGAGTTATTGCGGATCGTCAAGTTGATTGGGTGGCTGAGGGAAGTTTTGCACTCATGGTTGATGATTTTGCAAAGGTCGGCGGTTATGACGCAGCGTTTCGCTATCACGAAGGGCAAGATTTGGCTCATCGACTGCGTGAGGCGGGCGTAAAGATTATGGTAACTGGGGATATTGTCTGTACGCATTTGGATATTGATGTTCGTGGTAAAGCTCGCCATCGGGAAGTTGAGCAATCCACTAAATTGTTCTACCAGAAGCACCACATCAAGACTAGCTGAGACTATTGTATAATGCACCATATGGATAAATTCAGAAAACCGAAACTTTACTGTTTTTCGCCGCCGGTGATGATTGCTACTTTTGTTATTGAGGTGTCGCTTGCGATTTACACACTGTGGCGATATAAATTAAATCCTGTCACAAGACTAACGGTTGCCCTACTCGTTTGTTTGGCGATATTTCAATTGGCGGAATATAATGTTTGCGAGGGTGCACTGTTGCTGAGTGGCGTGGGCTGGGCGAAGCTTGGCTATATTTCTATCACCATGCTGCCGCCTTTGGGGATCCACTTGATAGCGACAATCTCAGACGATAAGCGATGCTGGATATGGATGCTCGGGTATAGTCTGGCGGCACTATTTGTTGGTTATTTTTTGTTCGTTGTCAATGGTGTCAATACTGGGGTTTGCCTTGGCAATTACGTCATCTTTGAGCATGGCGAGCAGCTGACGCATCCATATGCGACCTATTATTATGGGATGTTGTTTATGGCAATATTTTATGCTCACGTCCGTGCTCAAAAAGCACACAAACACGTTCGTGTCGCCCTCAAATCTCTGATTATTGGCTATATTTTATTTATAGCACCGACGACTTTTGTTAATATTATTGACCCGTCAACGATGTACGGCATACCATCTATTATGTGCGGTTTTGCTGTTATTATGGCTGCGGTGCTAGCGGGTAAAGTTATGCCTGATTATTTTCAAAAATAACGCTTGTGTTTTTTTCATAGGTAGTGCATAATAGCTATAGAGCTGGTACGCATAGGGGCAATTCCTATGCTGCCATCCAAAACAAACACATGAACTGCCCCGGGTGGGCGCGTAACAGCTCTTTATCTTGCTTATGGTATTATAAATATATGGTTACAGTTTCCAAAAAAAGAGAAGAACAATTGGGTCAGTTGGTGCGAGCGTTTTTTGCTGCACATCCAGATGTAAAGCTGGTCGCTGTGACTGGAAGTGCTGGCAAGGCCAGTGCTAAAATCGCCATCGGAACCGTTTTAGCTCAGCAATACAATATTCAACTTCGTGAAGAAGCTCCGACGACTAAAGCTGATGTTTTGCTGCAGATAATGGGTGTAAGAATGCCGCAGAAGGGCATGTTTAAGTGGTGGCGTACGAAGCGTGCTATAAAAAAGCGAATTAACGTAGAGAGGCCTGAAGTTCAGGTTATCGTCCAGGAGTTTAACCCGCAAGAGCTTGGCTACAATAAGTGGTTTGAGCAGTATGTTGTACCAGATATTACAGTGCTGACATCAGTAACGAATGGCCGAATGCAGGTCGAATATTCGCTGGAAGAGGTGGCGAATGAGATGATTACGCTCGCTAATTTCTCTCGAATGACGCTGATCAATCGCGATGACATTGATGGCCGGTTCGCGGCATTTTTGACAAATCCAAATATTACCACCTATGGCACTAGCTCTGTTGCTGAATATAGCTTTGACGACAGAAGTTTTTCTTTGGAAGATGGTCATCATGGATTTATCATTTCGCCAGAAAACCAAGAAGGTCTTGAAGTGTACATTAAGTTGATCGGTGAACACAATACGCGTCCAGCGATTGCGGCTGCTGCGGTTGGCTATGCTCTCGGTGTCCAGGAAAACTTAATAAAAGAGGGGATTAAAAAACTGCGACCACTGCCAGGAAGAATGAACTTGTTGCGTGGTGCGGACGGCACGTGGCTGATTGATGACAGTTATAGTTCGACACCACTGACGGCATTGGCGGCCTTGCAATCGCTTTATAAGATGGAGACTCCGCAGCGAATTGCGGTACTTGGTAATATGAATGGACTGCGTGGGATGTCTGAGCAGGCACATGCTGAGTTGGGCGGTCATTGCAATGTTGGTTTGCTTGATTGGGTAGTGACGGTTGGCGAAAAAGCGAATCGGTCTATCGCACCAGCGGCCCGCCAGCAAGGCTGCCAGGTGAAAGAGTGTAGCTCGGCAATTGAGGCTGGAGCGTTTGTCAGAGATAAATTGAAAAAAGACGGCATCGCGTTGTTCAAGGGCTCAAGCGGTGGCGTATGGCTGCTAACGC
>DAIQMM010000076.1:0-3026 GCA_036788915.1 Nanosynbacter sp.
GCGTTAGCCGCCGCCAATCGCCGCGTCACGAAAGCGCTCATCTCATCAGAAGTCCGCCGCCGCTCCCAGGTCTTCAGTTCGGCTTGCCTTGCATTTTCCAAAAAATCAGCCAATTCAAAATCAACCGATGTAATCTCGTTCATATTTGCTCCTTTTTTGATGTTTGTGTTAGTGATTTAACCTGGCTTTATATTAGCATAAAGTTGACAAAAAAGCAATACCTTTTTGCTCATATTTTCACTTTTTATTCCGCTTGTGGTACACTAGAGGGGAAGGATTATCACACAAAAATGACCCCTGTTACAATCTCATCTCTAGCAATTATTTTGTTCTCGGCACTTATTCATGCCAGCTTTCAGCTCAGCCTCAGCGTCTTGACACTTCTCAGCGGCCATTCCATCGGCAAAAAAACGGCTCACAAAAAAGTTATAAACTTGATGGCTGGTTTTATTTTTGGCGTACTACTGATGACCACATTACTACTGAGCAGCCTCTCTTACTACTTAAGCTTACTCATTCATCACGTCAATAGCACCGAGCAATTCGTCGCTGCCATCACCTGTGGCGTTATGATTGGTCTAGGCATCGCCACCTGGGCATTTTATTATCGACGCAGCGGCAGCACCGCCTTATGGCTACCCCGCAGTTTTGCCGATTACCTCACCAAACGCACCAAAAAAACTCGCAATGCCGTTGAAGCCATCGCTCTCGGCATGACAAGTGTTATCGCTGAAATCATCTTCATCATGGGTCCGCTCGTCGCTGGTAGTCTGGCAATTATCACACTTCCCAACACCAACCTACAACTGGCTGGCATTATTGGCTATCTTATTCTGTCAATCATTCCGCTACTAATCATCACTCTACTGGTCGGCGGCGGAACCAGCATAGCCTCGCTACAAAAATGGCGTGAAACCCACAAGCGTTTCCTACAATTTGCCAGCGGCGGCAGCCTGCTAATTCTCGCTGGCTTTCTCTTCACTGATCGCGTCATCGGCATTATTAGCTACGGAGGCAGTCTATGGTAAGCACAGGACGAATTGATGTTGTTAAACAGGGAAAACGTCCAGCCGAAGAGTTCAACCCAGAAAAACTACACCAATCTATCATCGCCACCTGTCTGAGCATCAAAACGCCAGAAGGCCAAGCTGAACAAATCGCGAGGACGGTAACGCTCGGTGTCATGAACTGGTGTGAAACTCGTCCAGAAATCACCTCGGCAGATATCAGACGTAGGGCCTTATACATCTTGAAAGACATTCATCCTGACGCAGCGTATTTATTTGAACACTACAAAACTATAATTTAGGGGGCATCATGACACAAAAACCAACATTTGATTATGACTACATTATTATTGGTAGCGGTGCCGCGGGTTCGCCAGCCGCTGGCATTCTTGCCCGGTCAGGTAAAAAAATAGCTGTTGTCGAAAAGTCAACATTTGGTGGGGAATCGCCAAACTGGGGCGATATCCCAACTGGCGCCATGATACACGCCGCCGCCGCATATCATCAAGCAAAAACAGCTGCAAAGTTTGGGCTCAGAACAAACACCGTTGGCTACAACTACCCTTCTCTACTCTCATGGAAACAAACCGCCACAAAAAGAACTGGCGTCAATGACAGTCGCCGATATTACGAAAAACAAGGCATTAGTGTCTTCGCTGGCAACGCTCACTTTTTAAGCCCAAATGAAATTACCGTCAATCGTCGACATTTATCAGCACGCAAGTTCCTGATCGCGACTGGGTCGGAATGGAGTATACCGAACCTTCCAGGATTAACCGACACGCCTTACCACACCCCCAAAACAATTTTGAATCTCACCAAGCCACCAAAAAGCCTATTCATCATCGGCTCGGGGCCAACTGCCCTAGAATTAGCCCACCTATTCTCTAGTTTTGGCACAAAAGTGTATATAGCAGAAAGATCTCGGCACGTCTTACCAACCTTTGACCATGAAGTGAGTGAATTGTTGGCTCAGGATGCCAAAAAACGTGGCATTACCTTACTGCCACTGACTCGCGTCATTGCTGTACAAAAAAATGGCTTACTAAAACGGGTAACTTTCGTCCAAGGCAATGTTGAACATTCAGTCCGAGTCGGAGAAATCCTCATCGCCGACGGACGCACTCCAGCCACGGATCTGGGGCTTGAAAATGCTGGCATAAAATATAATGCAGCTGGCATTGCCGTCAACGCTTCGTTACAAACCTCAGCTCGCCACATTTTTGCAGCAGGCAGCGTAGTTGACACCCAAGCTGAGACACACGCCATTCTTGAACAAAGTCGCATTTGTGCGCACAACCTACAACACAGAAACATGGCAGTGTTCGACAGCACACCGACTATACGCACCGTCTTCACGCACCCACAAATCGCTCAGGTTGGCATTAATCAGCTAGAATGCCAGAGGACACACTTGGCCATCAAAACTTCTCTAGCACCACTCACAGCAACAACGTATAGCAACATCACTGACGAGCGGAGCGGCTTCGTTAAACTGATCGCCAACAAGAAACGCGTTATCATCGGAGGTACGATTGTTGCCTCGCATGCCAGCGAAATGATTGGTGAATTAGCCCTCGCAGTTCGTCACGGACTCACAGCAGAACAGCTAGTTACAACACCACACTGCTTCACCACCGCCAGCGAAGCCGTACGAATTGCTGCTGGAAAACTTCTATAATCACCCCTGATGCGATATAATAGCACATGCGGGGGCGTAGCTCAGGGGTTAGAGCAGTCGGCTCATAACCGATTGGTCGCTGGTTCGATCCCAGCCGCCCCCACCACGACATTATTAATTGATCATCACCAGACTGCAAAGTAAAAAACAGAAAACATGTCTAATTTACACTTAAAACGCCTGCTTTACCGCGTCCAACGCGATTACTTGAATATCAATAATGTTGTTATTGTGGCTGCGGCATTACTGGCGATAAGCTGGGCGTGGGGCTCAATTGAGTCGATGCAGCAAAATTATGAACTACAACGTGCCGTTGACAATAAAAAACAGGCTAACGC
>DAIQMM010000077.1:0-3004 GCA_036788915.1 Nanosynbacter sp.
AAAAAGATAACAAAGATTTGCTGGATAAAGTCAATAAAGAAATTGCCAAGATGAAGAGCGACGGTCGTTATGACAAGCTGATGGAAAAATATTTCGGCAAGGAGGCTGGTCGATGAGTTTTTGGGAGGTTATTTTTGGCGATGGTCGCTGGCTGTTTTTATGGCATGGGCTAGAAGTAACTTTGGTGCTGACGGTGTTGTCGTTGGTGATTGGGTCGTTAATTGGTACTGTTATCGCCCTGATGCGGACCTCTGATATTTATCCATTCCGTCGATCAAAGCATTCAATAATTGCCCAGTGGAATCCATTGGCGTGGTTGGGTAGGTTATACGTTGATATTATTCGCGGCACACCGCTGCTTGTGCAGTTGTTAATTATGTACTATGTGGTGTTTGGCTCGTATCAATTTATGCCGAAGATTTTTGTGGCAGCCGTGGCTTTTGGTATTAATAGCGGTGCTTACATTGCTGAGATTATTCGTGGCGGCATTCAAAGTATCGACAAGGGCCAGATGGAGGCTGCACGGTCGTTGGGATTGAGTAAGTGGCAGGCGATGCGACTGGTAATTTTACCGCAAGCGATGAGAAACTCATTGCCAGCACTGATTAGCGAGTTTATCGCGTTACTGAAAGAGACTTCGGTGGTTGGTTGGATTGGATTGAACGATATTATGCGTGGTGCTGATAATATTCGTTTTCAGACAGCCACTGCTTTTCAATCATTGTTCGCTGCGGCTGTGATGTATCTGACGTTGACGACGATATTTACTTACGTCATGGCACGCGTGGAAAGGAATCTAAAACATGAATAATCAATCAACGACTGAACATTTGCCGATAATTACCGTTAAAAATCTCAAAAAATATTTCGGTAAGAACCGAGTGCTGCGTGATATTGATGTGGAAATTGCTCGCGGTGAAGTGGTGATTGTGGTTGGTTCAAGTGGGTCTGGCAAGTCAACGTTTTTGCGTTGTCTTAACTTATTGGAAAAACCGACTGGCGGACAGATTGTTATTGATGGTATTGATATCACCAAGCCGCATATTGACCTTAACCGTTTGCGTACTCATGTTGGCATGGTTTTTCAGCAGTTCAATTTATTCCCCCACATGAGCGTGATTGATAATATTAAGTTGGCACCAAGAAAAATTAAGAAGATGTCAGACAAAGCTGCGACCAGCCGGGCCAAAGAGTTGCTCGCGAGTGTTGGGCTGTCTGATAAGGCCGATACCTTGCCGAATAGCTTGTCTGGTGGACAAAAGCAGCGGGTAGCGATCGCTCGAGCATTGGCGATGGAGCCAGACATTATGCTGTTTGATGAGCCAACCAGTGCACTTGATCCTGAGATGATCGGTGAAGTGTTGGACGTGGTTCGGCGAGTTGCCGAAAAGGGCATGACGATGGTGATCGTGACGCATGAAATGAGCTTTGCTAGAGAAGTCGGTACGCGAATGATTTTCCTACATAAGGGCGAGATTATCGAGGACGGAACGCCAGAGCAAGTGATGGATCACCCGAAAACTGAACGTGCCAAGCAGTTTTTTGACCGAGTGTAATTATAGCTCGCTCAATATTTGTGTTTCAGTTGCCGTGTCAATGAGCCAAGCCAGATCTACTTGCTGCAAATAATCTGGTAGGATGTGAGTATTTTTTGGATCGACAAAGCCGCATTCCGCCACCTCCTCCACGCCGTGCGACGTTTTTTCCAGATTGATATTCTGGTAATCTTGCCAATTGGTGATGTGAAAAAATAGCTCCAGCTGCTCATTAACTCCGTGTCGTGAAGCTGCATTGGTGTCGGTGAATTGCTGAATGAATAGTAATTTGCCGATGATTGGCGTGATGCCTGTTTCTTCGATCATTTCCCTCCGTAATCCGTCATGTAAGCTCTCGCCGATATCCAGTCCTCCGCCTGGCGTACACCAGAAGTTTTGTCCGTCGCCGTTTCGGGCAGTAAGCCGCTGGCAGAATAACTCGCCATTATTATTGATGATAACACCACGTACATTAACTCTTCGTTTCATGGTATTATTATAGCATGAGCAAGAAGATCGTTATTCTTATAGCAACAATTATGATTGTCGGTCTGGGTGCGATCGGCTGGTGGATAACTCAGCCGCCGCGACAAAATACACAGCAATCCACTCACTCGAGCTCGGCTGATGCTGAAAAGTTCGCTAAAGAATACACCAAGGTCGGTCGAGATAATCGGTTCATTTATGCAACACCTGAGCAAGTTCTTTCGGTTCTTGAGAAAGGTAGTGGACTGGTATTTCTGGGATTTCCTCAATGTCCGTGGTGTCAGCAGCTTGCCCCGATTGTTAATGAGGCAGCGAAAGCGGAGCAATTTAGCTCAATTTACTATTTAGACATTCGTCAGGCTCGCCAAGATAATGATTCGACGTATCAGCAGCTGCTTGAAAAATTAAAAGGCCATCTTAATAAAGATGAGCAGGGCAATCCGCGTATTTATGTGCCTGACGTAACGGCGGTTCGCGATGGTCGTATCGTTGGTCATTTTTTACAGGAGACGGTGGTTGATAATGAGAAGCTAACCCCAGAATCTTACTGGACGAGTGAGCGTCGAGAAAAAGCGATTGAGCAGCTGCGTCAAATGATGCGTCAAACTCAGCAAATTGCTGCCATAAATCAGGCGGTGGCGGACGGTGCTTTACTGCTTGATGTTCGAACGAAAAAAGAGTTTACCGAGAGCCATTTTGCTGGTGCGACAAATCTGCCTGTTGATGATATCCGAAACGGTAATCTGCCAGATGGCGACAAATCACGAACTATTTATGTATATTGTCGCAGCGGTAATCGTTCAGCCCAAGCGAAGGGGCTGCTCGAGCGGGCTGGGTTTACTAATGTCGTAGATCTTGGCGGTTTGGACGACGTTAAGAAAATGGGCGGGGTTTTAAGTTCATAAGCTGTAAATAAATAAAGCCCTCCTGAAGGAAAGCTTCTTGGTCGGGGTGACTGGATTTGAACCAGCGACCGCTAACGC
>DAIQMM010000078.1:0-2907 GCA_036788915.1 Nanosynbacter sp.
GCGTTAGCAACTATTCTTGATATATATAGAAATGACAAATTATGAGTTAATAAAAAAAATACTTAGACTGGGTTAAGCATGGCGATAGACCAATCTTTGACGGAATAATTGCAGGTGATCTTTTTTCATGCATACGGAACATTTTCTCTCATTATCCACTATTCAATAATTGGAATGATGTTTATATAGATAAAGATTTGGCGACATGGCATAAAAAAGGCAGTATAGACAAATTCTTATCTAATTGTGGCAAAATCAAAATTGACGATAAAGCCCAAGTTAAATACCGAATTTGGCAATATGAAGCTAAAAAAATGACATATTTCTCTGTAAATCTAAACAATGATTACAAAAATAACAAGAAAGTATTTCTTCACGATATAATACAAGAAGATGTGGGTATACTTTTCTTCGCAGAGATGATGAAAAGAATAGTAGATGTAGCCATTGAAAACCCACCTAAGTCAAAAATAGACATCATGTCACAAGTATATATTGCAAAAGACATTTTATGCGATTTAGTCGCTTAATGATAAACTAACAATTTTTGATCTATCTAAAATAATATAAACAGCTTCTTTATAGAGATTAGAGAGCGTAACAATATCCAACGACTTTTATCCAAAAGTTTATTTACTATCAACAGTCATTGAGGTGACCACCTGGATTTTTATCACGCAATATAAAAACTAAATCCACCATATAGTCTAATGGTGGATTTTATATAAACCAATATGGCTGGGCCGGAGGGATTCGAACCCCCGAATGCCAGGACCAAAACCTGGTGCCTTACCGCTTGGCGACGGCCCATTACGTTTAATTCGCTACTTATTGTACCATAGCCGCAGATAAAACTCCACATCTTGGTTGCAACGATCCATCATTCGCTGTACAATTTACATATGCATAAGCATAAAGGTTTTACAATCGTCGAACTTCTCGTGGTGGTTATCGTAATCGCGATCCTCGTGACACTTGGCGGCATTGGCTGGCGAACTGCCAATAACAACGCCATCAATTCACAAACCTCCACTGATCTCAGGATAATCAAGAACGCCATCGAGCGTTACGCCAAAGACAACGGCGAATATCCATTCCCGTCAGGCTGTAGCGGTGCTGTCGGTATGGTTGCCATATGCAACAACGGCGAATTGACAAATCTCCTCGTTCCGCGATATCTCGAAAAAATGCCAAAAAATCACAAAAACAGAGATTATCCTTATGCGGTTATCGTGAAGAAAAGTGCCAGCGACCCAACGCCAGGTTATGGCCTAGCTGCGGAAAAAGCAGAGGGCGGGGAGTGCAAATCTGGCAAAAATATGATTGCTGGCTGGTTCGGCAATGCACCAGAGTGCAACTTCTAATCTGGTATAATACATCTTATGAGCAAGCAGACACTAGAGACAGTACGGCTAGATAAAATTGTTGGTGGCGGTCAAGCGATCGGCACGCTTGCTGATGGGCGAAAAGCTTTTGTCTGGGGCGGACTGCCAGGCGAACTGGTGGAAATACAAATAACAAAAAAGAAGTCGAAGCTTATTGAAGGGGTGGCAAGAGAGGTTATCGAGGCGGCAGACGAACGTATCACGCCGCTTGATGAAGCAAGTTATATGAGCACCAGCCCCTGGCAAATAATGTCATTCGCCAGCGAACAGAAAAATAAAACCTCTCTCATCAAGGAAGCCTTCATGCTACACAACATCTCACTGCCAGACAATATCGAGATTTATACAGACGGCATCGAGTACGGTTATCGTAATAAGGTCGAGTTCAGCTGGTACAGCGATGTCGATGAAGAGTCGGGAGCTGACACGCTGGACTTGGCATTTTTCCGACGCGGCTCTCGAGGAAAGGTGGTCGTCGAAGGAACGTCGCTTGCAAGAGAAGAAATCAACAAACTAGCAGTCGCCATTCGGGATTTATTAAGAGATAAGAACATTTCTGCTCGTCAATTAAAAACACTTCTCATTCGCAGCGACCAGCAGGGGAACTGCGTTTGGCAATTATACACCAAGGATTGCCTCCATAATCTATTCAACGAAGAAGAAGTAAACACTCTGCCAGCACAGGGCGGAGAAGTCATCTATTCCGACCCCAAAAGCCCCGCCAGTCGCATCACTGAACGCCTGCAAACATTCGGCAACACCATGCTGACCGATACCATTCTTGACGTTCCGTTCCATTACACCTGCGAAGGGTTTTTCCAGGTCAACACACCAGTTTACCAGACAGCTCTAAAAGATATGGCAAAATGGATTGAAGGTAGTTCAAATAAGAACGTAATCGATCTGTACTCTGGAGTTGGTACGATTGGACTAACGATTGGTGGCGACGCAGTTACCTTGGTTGAGATTAACGAATATGCCGTCGCCGAAATGAAACGCAACATCACAGCTCTCGGTCGTCAAAATGCACAGGCCGTCCTCGCACCGAGTGAAAAAGCACTGTCGCATCTGGACGGAAAAGATATCGTTATTATCGATCCACCGCGAGCAGGACTGCACGCCGACGTAGTCGAAAAACTCCTGCAGACTAAACCTGAAAAAATTATCTATCTCAGCTGTAACCCCGTTACCCAAGCACGAGACATCGCCCTACTAACGCAATCATACACTCTGGCCGAAACTCGTGGCTACAATTTCTTCCCACGAACACCGCACATTGAAACAGCATGCTTACTGACGCTCAGCCAATAAAACTATTTTTTCACTGGCGTAAACTTACGACCAGCACGATGGGCGAGATATAACTGAACAATAGCAATCGGCAGACTGATCAGCAACACTGGCCACAGCATGGCAAGATTCAGAGAAGTAAAGTCAAAGAAAGAACGTAGCCAATCGATCTTGAAACTGCCAAAAGCCACCATTAAGACAACAATAAGGTATAATAATCGAGCGCTAACGC
>DAIQMM010000079.1:0-2798 GCA_036788915.1 Nanosynbacter sp.
GAGCGTTGGCTTGCGGAGCCAAAGGTCGTACGTTCGAATCGTGCCGGGTGTACCATTTAATTTGGAGAGGTGCAGGAGTGGTTGAACTGGCCGCTCTCGAAAAGCGGTATAGGGCTTCCCTATCGAGGGTTCGAATCCCTCTCTCTCCGCCATCTAATGTTTAGTCAAACCCCGATGATTTCGTTGGGGTTTTGTTATATATAAAGAGTACTCTAGTCTTATTACTTATTATAAAGTATTCAAAGACCAGGCATATCAAACAATAAGGGCTTTCAGTCTTTTTATTATATTATTTAATCAACAAGACCGGTTACTATCGTAAACACCCCGAGGATAATATGACTAATCGTCACCCCCACAAGACTAGGTTCTCGTTTATAGGCACTATACCAAAAGTAACCAACAATAGTCATGATAACCACTGTTATAGCATCTTGATAAATTATATGGACAAAACCAAACAACAGTGACGCAACAATTATCTCAATATATTCCCTCATTTTAAAAGAGCTAAAAAGACTAGACAACACACCTCGAAAAAGTAGCTCTTGTATCGGACAGGAGATAAAAATATAAAATATAAAAAATCCTAAATCCTCTGTAGGTTTGAATCGTACTCCGCCAAGCACCAACCATAATATTGAAGCAACAAGAAAAACAAGTGTGAATGGTGCCACTACAAGTAGTGACGACCTAGCTCTTCTCATGGCAATCCCCAAATCTAAATTAGTATAGCCTAGCAGACGAGAAGTTAAATAAGCAAATATAGCACCAGCAATTAGCGTAACAAATTTCATATTCCAAGGAATCAAGCCTATTAAAATACCAAGAGGCAGACAAATATAAATCAACACGATGACACTAATAATCACTCCACGTCTTATTAAGCTATCCTGATGGCAATATGACTGCTGACTATTCACAGTATGAAGATATCATGTGAAATATACTCTGTCTATGATTAATCTAGTCTCGCCAGCAGGATTGATGATGTTACGTTAATCAGGTAAACTTATTTAATAAACTTTCAAGGTGTCCCGCCAACCAATATTATGAAAATTACTATTCTAACCATTGGGAAAAAGCATGAGGCCTGGATAAAACCAGGTGTTTTTCGTTTTTTAGAGCGTCTGAGAGCACCGTTTGCGGCGGAAATGACAATTATACCGCATTCAAGTTTTACGGGCGACAGAGCACGCCAGGAAGAGTCTGAGCGGATATTGTCCCGTATAAAGCCGACCGATTTCGTTATTCTGCTTGATGAACGGGGCAAAAACCTCACATCGCCTGAAGTTTCGCAACTAATTACCGATAATTCACACCGACAAACAGTGATTATTATTGGTGGTGCGTACGGAGTTACGGAAGAGGTGAGGGAACGTGCTGACATTATTTGGTCATTATCAAAATTAGTATTTCCACATCAGTTGGTGCGATTAATTTTAGCCGAGCAACTATACCGAGCTCAAGAAATTGCTAAAGGTAGCCAGTATCACCACGAATGATCCGCTATGGCGTACCGTGTCTGGCGATTACCGCCACTTCAACACGCTTGGCACCAGCCTTCTTTAAGCAGTCTGCAGCCGCTGAAATCGTGGCTCCAGTAGTGAAAATGTCATCAATGATAAGATACGTTTTATCAGGATCTATCATGCTGGCTGGCTCAAAAAAGCAACGGGCTTGGCGTTTTCGCTCTTTGGAAGACTTGGTGAAATGCTGTGTAACGTTATTGCGACGACGGAGCAGGGGACTGAGTGGCAAATTACGACGCTTGGCTAAATATTTAGCGATTAGCAACATGTGGTCATATCCACGGCGACGCATATTTTTAGAAGTAGTCGGGATCGGGACAATAACAACATCGTCTGGTAACGTCAGCAGTCTACTGTCTAATAAATCAGTCAAAACCGCCGCCGCAGCCCTCACGCGATGAAACTTATAGTCATCAATTACCTTCTTAATAACACCTTGACGCAGACCAAAACACCACAATGCGTCATAAGATTGACGATGGGTGCCGCATAAATTGGCTTTTTTAACGATTCGGCCGCACAAAACACATGATGTATACGAACGAGAGGTGATGTATTTTTTACAATTATCACACAAAATGGAGCCAATTTTACCGCATCGATAACAGTAGTGCGGAGCGATGATGGCTAGTAGCTTGTCAAACATTGTAATTTTTACGTTTTTCGCCTTTCACTGTTGATTATACCGCACATAATAGCTATACTAATAGAGACTATTGTCAATGAGCCTATTTATAAAAGTGGAGGAAGTATATGGCCCGAAAGCAGAATGACGACCTATTAATGGAGGATGAGTTGGCTGCGGCGTTCTTGAACGACGACGACCTCGCATCCCCACAAACAACAGCCCCAGCGACAGAAGACAACTGGGAAGAAGATGCTGATGATTTGATGGGTCAGCTGGCAGTTGATGTCTTTGAGACGGAAAACGAGCTAGTTATTAAAGCCCGCACCGCTGGCGTTGACCGTGATGACCTAGATGTCAGCATTTCTGACGGCATCTTAACCATTAGCGGCACCTTGTCAAGCGGAGACGAAACCGATGTACGCAACTGGCACATCCAGGAATGCTACTGGGGTGAGTTTAGCCGCACACTGGCACTACCAACCGCGGTAAATGAGGAAGGCGTAAAGGCTGAACTAAAAGATGGCGTTTTGACAATCACTTTTGAGAAAATCAAACAAGAGAAGGCAAAGAAAATCCAAGTCTTGTAATCTATTCAAGTCAACAAAATACACTCAAGCACTTGAGTGTATTTTTTATAT
>DAIQMM010000080.1:0-2786 GCA_036788915.1 Nanosynbacter sp.
GCGTTAGCTCATGGGGCGTAGAACCTTCGAATCAATCGGCAAAAAGCCGCTGCCAGAGCGAGAAAATATCGTTATTTCGTCACGACCGACTGGTGTTCAGAAAGTATTAACGGCGATGGATCTCGAGAGTGCATTAGCACTTGCTCGCTATCCAGCTTTCATCATTGGCGGTGCTCAAGTTTACGCGGCCGCCCTAAAACACCCAGACATTGACACTATTTACGCTACCGAAGTTGAGGCTTCATTTCCAGACGCTGACACATTTTTCCCGAAAATTGACACCGCTGTGTGGCGTGAAGTTGACCGCCAACACCACCCAAAAGATGAGAAAAATCGCTACGATTTTGATGTCGTTACCTATACTCGTATATAACATCTTTGACTTTTTATAAATAATGTGATAATATAAAAATATGGAAACATTACATTTTGCCCTAGGTCCGAACAAAAAAAGCATTCGACACGCTTTGGAATCGAATAGGCTAAACAATGGCATTGCGCCGTATAGTCTCTTTGTTCAAGTAGAAAATCCTCAAGATCCAACAGGGCTAACTCCCATTGACATCATTCCCCACAGTGAACCGGTCACCAGTGTTAATGAAGAGGGTCGGACAGAGACTACTTTTTGCGGCCTGGCTGCTGAATCAAACCCAGAAGATGGCCGTGTAGTGAAGATTGCTAGAACTGTCCTCGTGCGAATGGATGCCGAAAACCCGAACCGACCAGGAACTATTGAACCAACACCAACGCCTCCACGCAATAAATAATCACACCGCAATCGGCGCCTTGATTGGCGGATGATGTTTATAGCCTTCCAGGCGAATATCGTCAATGGTAAAATCGTCAATGTTCTTAATATCTGGATTGAGCCATAATTTCGGCAGCGGCAGCGGACGGCGCGACAGTTGCTCATCGACTTGCCGGCGGTGATTGTTATAAATGTGCGCGCTATTCAGGGTGTGAACAAACTCGCCCGGCTGCTTATCAGTTACTTGAGCGATCATCGACAGTAGCAGAGCGTAACTGGCGATATTAAACGGTACACCGAGGAACATGTCCGCCGAACGCTGGGTCAGTGCCAAATCCAACTTATCTTTCTCACCATCCCCGCCTGGCCGCACATTAAACTGGAACATAGTATGGCACGGCGGCAGTCCACCCGACTGCACGATATCATCAATTTCCGCCACATTCCAAGCACTAACGATATTACGCCGCGACGTCGGATTATTCCGTATCATGTCAATGGCGTTTTGGATTTGATCAATCGTCCCGCCTTTACCGTCCGGCCATTTCCGCCACTGCACACCGTAGACTGGCCCTAAATCACCCCATTCCTCGGCAAACGCGTGATCTGTCGCGATTTTACCGATAAACTCTTTCATGCCAGCACGCCACTCCTCGCCATTAATTTCTGGAATATCCTGGCCAGTTTTCTCCAAATAATTCTTGTACGGCCACTCGTCCCAGATATGCACGCCATTTTGTGCCAAGTATTCAATATTACCAGTGCCTTTGAGAAACCACAGTAGTTCATGTGCCACGCTGTTGAAATATAATTTCTTGGTAGTCATAGCTGGAAAACCGTCCGCCAGATCATACCGCGTTTGTACACCAAAAACTTCCGTCGTTCCCGTGCCGGTGCGGTCACCCTTCTCCACGCCGCTGTCGCGAACCTGCCGCAGCGTATCTAGATATTGCCTCATAACCCCTCCTTGCCTTTTCTTAATTATGGCAACATCTCAGCTTAACCGCAAGCAAAATCAGCGGTAGTTTTAACAACATCAAGAATGTAATAATTTATGACAATCTATTCAGAACTTTATCAATCAGTCCGTATTTCATAGCCTCATCTGGCGACATCCAGTAATCACGCTCCATGTCAGCCTTGACTTTACTGAGCTTCTGACCAGTATTTTTAGCCATGATCTTGGCCAACAGCTCCTTCAGTTCCAGTGTCTCTTTCAGGTCAATTTCCATATCAGTAACTTTACCGTACGTACCTGAGGACGGCTGATGAATCATCACCTTGGCGTGCGGCAAACAAAATCGCTTACTCTTGGCACCAGAACTGAGCAAAAATGCACCCATACTGGCCTGTAAGCCAATACCGTAAGTCGCCACATCTGGCTTGATGAAGTTCATCGTGTCGTAAATCGCCAAACCGTCATAGACGCTGCCGCCTGGACTATTGATATACAGCGAAATGTCCGCCTCTGGATCAACGTGTGCCAAATGCAGCAGCTGTGCCACCACGATATTCGCCGTATGCTCGTTCACCTCCTCGCCAAGGAAAATTATTCGCTCATTGAGGAGTCGCGAATAGATATCAAATGCCCGCTCACCATCAGCCGACTTTTCGATAACCGTTGGGACAAGATAACTTTTTGGCATCAACTTACGCCTCTGCTACGAGTTTATTTCAACCAATTTTGCAATCGTTTTATCAGTGATCAGACGATTTGCAATATCGCGGTGAACATTCGGATCGTCAAACTGGGCAGCGATTTTAGCATCCTTACCATACTGCTGCTTCAAAACACTAATCTGTGAATCCAGCTCATCGTGCGACACATCAATCTTCAACTCCTTCGACAACTTTATCAGCACTTGGAGACCAGAGGGTGAGGTCAACACGCTTGCCATCTTCTTTTAGAGTTGCGCCGAGTGGCCCATCGTAACTGTAGGACTCATCCTTGAGGCGCCAGCTTGAACGTGTGGTAAAGCGGTCTGAATTGTAGCTGACAGTGTAAGGGTGTTGGGTGTCAGAAAAGTCTCGCTAACGC
>DAIQMM010000081.1:0-2778 GCA_036788915.1 Nanosynbacter sp.
GCAGTCGTGGCGTTTGGACTGAGTCTGCTGCGAGGAATGGACCTATTTGACAGTGTAAGGTTCATCATGGCTCTAGCTGTCAGTGCGGTGCCAGAAAGCTTGCCGATCGCTATTTCGGTGGTGCTAGTACTCGGCATGCGGCGAATGGCAGCAAAAAAAGCTCTAGTACACCAAATGCGGGCGATCGAGACGGTCGGAGTCATCACCACCATCGCCACCGACAAAACTGGAACCCTGACCAAAAACATCTTGACCGTACAAGAAGTATGGACGCTCAATCCTAAAAATGATATTAAAAAAGTTATCGCCTATTTTGCAAATCACGGCGACGGCAAAAGCCATGATCCACTCGACATGGCGATTAACACTTATGCCAAGCGACACAACGCCAGCATGCGTGGACTACCGACCATGGAGCTGCCATTCAATCAAAACGCTGCCATGTCAGCGACAGTCTGGCATTACGGGAAAAATTATCACACCTATTACAAGGGTGCACCTGAAAGCATTATGAACGCTTGCCGCGTGCCAAAAGTAGAGGCAAAGAAAATAACCCAGGCGTTAGAAGAATTGACATCTCATGGATATCGCGTGGTCGGGCTAGCATCAAGCACCAGCACCGAAGCACCAACCGACCTCTCATCTCTCGATCCGCGGACAAAAATGCACTTCGTCGGGCTAATAGCGGTGGCTGACGTACTGCGTCCCGAAGCCTCGCGTGCCATAAAATCAGCACTGGCGGCGGGCGTTTCAGTGCGAATGATCACTGGCGACCATTTCGAAACTGCTTACCAAATCGGCAAAAAACTCGGCATGGTCGAAAGCAGGGAAGAAGTGTTTGATTGCCGAAAAATGTCTGATATGACGGACGAAGAACTTGATGGAATTATCGAAAAAACTAAAGTTTTCTCACGAGTAATCCCTGAGCAGAAGTTCCGCATCTTAAAAATATTGAAAAAGCATAATATCACCGCCATGACGGGCGATGGCGTGAATGACGTGCCAGCACTCTCTGGAGCGGATGTCGGAATCGCGATGGGCTCTGGGTCTTCAATCGCCAAAGACGCTGGGGCGATTATTCTACTAGACGACAACTTCAAAACCATCATCGATGCCATGAAAGAAGGCCGAACGATCATCGCCAACGTGCGGCGAATGCTGTTTTACCTCTTATCAACCAACACTGGCGAATTAATAACCATGGTCGGTGCATTACTAATCGGCATCAAAACACCGCTGGAGCCAGTGCAAATCTTGTGGGTAAATCTGGTTACCGACACCTCGATGGTAATCCCAATTGGACTAGAGCCAACAGAGAAGGGTGTTATGAACCGTCCGCCAGAAAAGCCGAACTCACCAATCCTAAATCGAACGATGATCTGGCGAATGGTCATCGTTGCTGGCACCATGTCGACCATCGCTCTGGCTGTCTACATCTTTTTCGAACAACGTCAAGGACACGCCTACGCCCAAACCATGGCATTTATCACGCTCATAGTCAGCCAATGGGCGAACGCCTTCAACGCCAGATCTGACAGCGAGTCGTTGATAAAACGCCTGAAAGTGATGAACAAAAGCTTCTACGCTGGCATCAGCTTGTCGGTTATTTTGCAAGCTCTGGTATTCTTCGGACCTCTCGGCGAAATCCTACACATCACGCACGTTGCCGCCAGTGACATGGTTATCGTAAGCTTAATATCATTCATCATTCCGATTCTCACCTCTGAATGCCATAAGCATTTTACTAGGAATACCATACACTAGACTTTGTGTCCACGTTCCTGTATAATATCGTTTCGTTACAATTATAAGGAGCAATCTATGCTAGGAAACAAGTCACTATTTCGCAAAATCTTGGTGATTATAGCTATCGGCTTTATTTTTAGTATCGCCGCATTCGCTTATTTTTCACAAAAACCAGCCAACACTAACACCGAAAAACCTCAGGTTTCGCAAGATACTGACGGTTATAAAAAGACCTCAGACGACGGCTCGCAGCCAGCTGATAGCAAATCTGAGACCAAGACAGCGGAGGGTCAACAAACCACACAAACAGACGAGCAGAAAGTAGTCTCTGAGCAAAAGCCAGCCAGTACTCAATTGCCAGTACGCACCATCATCAATAACCTCGCAAAGATTATTGCAAAACCTCAAATCTCAGAATCTGCATCATCTAATAAGCCAGCCACCAGCAAAACAATTCCTGACGATAACGCGACCTACACCATTAAATACATTACCGCTGACAAACAAGTCGTAGCCGCCAAAACGCTGCACGGCAAATTAAATGAGAAGGTTACCGTTGAAGCAGAAGACTTGTTTGAAAAGGGTTATGAACTGCTCGACCAGAATGTAAAATCCCTCACTCTGGCAGCCAAAACAAATGAGATTGTATTTCAGGTTGGTAAATCTCGAGAGCAAATGCCACTGGAAGAGTTCTTGAAATATGAAGTTAATTATAAATATCCACTTAAGTATCGAAACCTAAACTTCGCTAATCGACAGAAAGAATTAGAAGATTTTGTCGTCAAAAAAGTTTACCAGCATGAAACCGAAACTGGCGTTTTCTATGGCACCGAAGACCAAGCTGAGCAAATTCGCAGAACCATGCTCAACTCATCATACCAAGGAGCCTACTTCCGCTACGCCACCGACATCAAGCCGATGCCACCAAAGCCAACTAAAAATGGTCTATACGAATTGAACATCGAGTTTACCTACAAAGAATGGCCAGAGAACATCGAAGAAGGCGAAGCAGCGATCACCAAGTGCTAACGC
>DAIQMM010000082.1:0-2773 GCA_036788915.1 Nanosynbacter sp.
AAGATTGGCGAGCCGCATACGCCGCGGCACCAATCTGCGTTTCAAACATCATATTGAAAGTGCGCGACTTGCTTAGCGGATTGCCATCGGGGCTTTTGACACCTTTTTCCGCAATCACCGCATCCATCTGTTCCATGGTCATGCCATCGACATCAACGCCGTTGTCCTTGAGAATATGATCGGTGCGAAAACGGCGGTGATTGACCGTGTCTTCACACAGCGGATCGACGAAGGTATCCACATGCCCACTCGCCTGCCACACTTTCTGATTCATCAAAATCGCCGCATCCACGCCGTACATATCGTCACGCTCATCAACAAACCGGCGCCACCACAAGTTCATGATATTACGCTTCAGCTGCACGCCCAGCGGGCCGTAATCCCACGTACCACTCAGACCGCCATACACATCCGAACCTTGATAAATAAAGCCGCGGCGCTTACACAGGCTGATAATTGCTTCCATTTTTGATTGACCCATCACACAACCTTTCTCCATGTTGGCAACATGGCGATTCATAATTATTACTTAAAGTATACCATTTTTATGGGTAATTTTACACCGCCGCGTGCTGCCGTGCCACCAACCAACAGCCTGGAATCACCTCTTCAATTCCACCAATCTGCACCAAATTGTCTAGAGGCTTCGCTTGAATTAATCGCAGCAATTTTATGTGATTAGCCGTAATATCGCCCTGCTCGCTCAATCTTAAGCTCTTTTCGCCGCTGTCATACATATATCTCTTGTCTGGCAAAAGCGGATTAGTCGCAACATCTGCCTGCAAATTCAAATCATCGCCGAGCAAGCCAGCGTACTGCACATAAAACCAGGTTTCAATCAGTTGCCGATTAGCATGCCCATCATTCAGCTGCGACAAAACTTGGCTTAAGACATAAAACCATTCTGGCTCGTCAATCGACTCGCTCGCCGCTGCCACCAGCTTCAACGCCTGATACGCAAATTGCATGCGTTCATAATCCTCCAAGATGTGTCGGTAAAAATCCACCAACCGTGCACTCGTCAATAAGCCCAGATTGCCACGCCCCGACCGAATCACCACGTCGCAGACCGCAAAGAGTTCAATTCCGCCCGCCAATTTCGACCGCTCACGCCGCACCCCTTTCGCGATCACCGCCCGCCGACCTTTTGGTGTTAATAATTGCAAAACTCGGTCAGCTTCGGCATAATCCGTCCGCCTCAGAACGATCGCTTTAAGTCGCTCACCATCTTTCATGCTAGCACCTCGCGTATCGCCATACGAGCTTCGTTTGGAGTGATCGTCGCCTTTTGTAAAATCGCCCGCACACCAAATGACTCAACATCACTTTTTTCTAGCTCAACACTACTGCAAATAATAACTGGTATGTCAATCAAATCACTGTGGCTACGCAACTCATTTAATAAAGCCACCCCTGTTTCACCAGTCAGTAACATATCAAGTATCAAACAATCAGGCCGCCAACTATCGATCAGTTCCATCGCTTGACCACCAGATATGGCTGTCTTAACCTCGGCCAGACCGTCAACATATCGGCTAATTATTGCCGCCCAAAATGGATCATCTTCAACGATCAACACTTTTTTCATAGCAAACTCAACTGCTGACTAATTGGCATATCAACATAAAACGTCAGACCATCACGATGGCGAATCAAACCAATCGATCCATGCATCGCTCGGGCAAATTGACTCGCTACATAAACGCCCAAGCCGCTACTCTCAGGTCTCGTTTTGACGGTTTTCCTGATATTCATTTCGTCAATAAGTCGCCGATACTCCGCCAAGCTCATCATTGGACCAAAATCACGCACACCAAATCTGACCAAATTGCCAACACGCTTTACCGTAATTTTAATTTCCGCCGCCTCTTCGCTGTATTTCAGGGCGTTATCTAGGAAGTTTTTTATTATCCTAGTGAGCAACACTGGATTTGCCACCACCAGCTGCTTTGCCTGGCGAGATTTTGGAAACGAAAGCCGACGATTATACAACTTCGCCATAGCACGCGACTCATCAGCAATCTGCTGCGTAATCGCCAATGGATTAACTGGCTCAAGCGGGAAAAGTGCTGGCGTTAAATTAGTCGTGTGAGATAAATCAGACACCAGCCCGAGAGAGCGCTCAGAAACAGCAATAATCTGCGAATGTAGCTTATGTGCCTCATGCTCGTCAACATCATTCAATAACAGTGCAAGCTGACGAATTAACACCAACGGCGACTTCAATTCATGAGCAGCCACTGCCACACTCGGCAATGCACCAAAATCATCATCACTCCACTCACCTATCGCCATACAAATAGTATAGCAAATCAAACGACTGGCGACTATTCAGTAACTTTCACTGTGTCCAGAATCGCCTGGAAGTCAGGCTTAAAGGTGTCTGCGTCGGTTGAAAACCTAACAGTCTTGTCACGAACCTTCATCAAAACGACCGATCCACGCAAATCCTTCTCGAATAATCCATCAATTCTTGTCGCCGTAATGCCATTAAACTCTTTGCTGCTCGAAGTAAGCTCTCCCTTTTTAATCTTACTCTGGTAGGTATTCAAAACTGTATCGAAATCTTTATTTAGGACTTCCAAACGCATGGCAAACCTACTGGTCTTACTTCCAGCTGGCGGCACAATCGCTGGATGCAAATAGGCGGCATAATCACCCCTGTCGCTGCCGTCCTTATCGATGTAAACGCTCCAAGTTTTTGGATACATAAACGACACTCGACCATACTCAGCTGGTCCGACAAACTCAACCCGCGGATTCTTGCTAACGC
>DAIQMM010000083.1:0-2571 GCA_036788915.1 Nanosynbacter sp.
GCGTTAGCAATCCAAGTCTTGTAATCTATTCAAGTCAACAAAATACACTCAAGCACTTGGGTGTATTTTTTATATAAAAAAGACCCCGCTTGATGCGGAGTCTATATTTATCCTGATTGGCTTTATGATGCTGCCGTACCAACTTGGTTTAGGACGAAGTTGACGATTGCATAAGCAAGAATCGAAACAACCAGACCGATCACTGCGTACATAACAGTATTCTTAGCAGCGGTAACCTTATTACTGTCGCCAGCAGAGGTGGTATAGCGTACACCGCCCCAGATAAGCATCACGACTGACAAAATACCAACGACCCAGAGGAAAACATTCACAAAGTTCTTCACTAACGTGTTTGGGTCAGACACGCCACCAGCAGCACCTTCACCCTGAGCAGCCTCAGCACCAGTTCTAATGTTAAAATCACTCTGAGCACTAGCAGCTGGGGCAACAGCCAAGGCTACGGTCGGTACAATAAGTAGACCAGCAAGTATCATTTTTAGTTTATTCATTTTATTATCTCCTTATATGTTGCTTACTTTATAATTATACACTCTTATATGTAAACATCAAACTAAAATCTATCCAGAACAAAGTTAACGATCGTATATGATAAAACAGCGATAACCAGACCAACTACCGCATACACCAATGTCATCTTTGCTTTTTGCACCCTACCACTATCACCGTGAGATATGATATAGCTAAAACCACTCCAGATAATCATCACCACCGAGACAATACCGATAACCCAAAGCAAAACATTAACGATATTCTTAGGAAGATCATCAATACTTTTATTTTTAAGCTCTTCCGTTGAAGCGGCCGTAATGCCGCTGCTGATCTGAGCTGATGCTGGCACAGATACAAGTGGTGCTAACACCAGCGAGGCCAGTAGACCAATCGCTATTAACATCTTTTTCATGCAATTTCTTCCTTTCTCTTAAAACATTTTTGATACAGCAGAGACAATTGCTGCTGAAAATAATGCAACAACCACGCCAACAGCTGCATAGATCACCGTCATTCTAGCCTTGGCGGCTTTGCCCGGATCACCAGCCGACACTGCAAACATAATACCACCAATAATAATGACGACTACTGAAATAATACCGACGACCCATAGAAGAAGATTTACGATATCGGTAACCTTTGTCTGTGCACTATCTTTCGTGCCTGAGCACAGTGTTGAGTCCGACCCGGAAGAGCATGCCTTAAAAACCTCAATAGCCTGCACGCTTGGTGTCGCCAAAAGACCAACACCAAGCACCACACCAAGAGTAATCATTATTCTTTTTAAACGATCAATCATCCTTGTACAACTCCCAATATTAAATTAACTATCGTAAACGAAAAGGCGACAATCGCCAGCCCAGCCAATGCGTAGATGATGGTGTTTTTTGCCTTGGCGGCTTTGCCTGGATCGCCAACCGATAAGGCATATTGCATACCAGCGATAATCACGACGACTACCGCGATTATGCCAGCAATCATATGTACTAGATTAATAATGCTGGTAATACTGCCGTCAGTGAACTGAGTTTTCGGTACACCAACCTCATCTGCACCCAACAGGGCTTTTGCAGTAAAAAACAGCGTTTCCTTCATTTTATCTTATCGCCCCCGCTATTAAATTAACTAAACCAACAGACAAGATGGCAACAGCTATACCAACGGCCGCATTAATAATCGTCTTACGAGCACGAGCAGCCTTGCCTGGATCGCCGTCGCTAGTCATTAACAAAAATCCGCCATACATCACGAAACCAACGGCCATATATCCCGCCAACTGGAACATGTCATCAACCAGATTTAAGATGACAGTCCATATCCACTTAAATTGACTGTCAAACTTACCACCATCAATTTCACAACTACTGTCAACCAGCCCCTCGTACCACGGTTTAAACGTTAAAATCCGCCCGCACTTGGCTGAGCCATCTTGTGCGTAAGAAGTATCAGCAAGAACGGTAGCTGAAGATACCGCACCAGTCAGCATAAACACCCCAGCGATAATCATACGCTTAATCATGAAAATATCCCTCCTGGAATCAAGAAGTTGGTAATCGCCACCATAAATCCAAACAATAGCAGTCCAATTACCACATTTGTCCAGATTTCACGAGCTTTTCTAATCTTATCTGGACTGTCAGATGCCGAAGAGTAGAGAATACCACCGTAAACCACAGCACCAACTGCCGCAATGCCAACCGCACCAGTCATCACACCTAAAGCAATTTTAATAATTCCTATAATTGCTCCTTCACCGGTTTGACCGCCACAATCGATATACGAAGTCTCAACTCCGCCACAGCTTTTTGCCAACACAGGAATTGTGCTTACCAATCCACCGATCATCGCCACTGCGACACTTATTCCGATAATAATAGTATTTCTTTTCATGTTGATTATACTTTCTAAAAGAATTGTAAAATACTTACCGAAAAAATGCAAATAATTTCTTGAAAAAGCCGAGCCAGTCTGGTATTATGTCCAAGGAGATATGCGCTCGTAGTGAAGTTGGCCTATCACGCCTCCCTGTCACGGAGGAGATCGCCGGTTCGAATCCGGTCG
>DAIQMM010000084.1:0-2569 GCA_036788915.1 Nanosynbacter sp.
GCGTTAGCTGGTGGCCGTATTTAGCGAATTAAAAAAGACTGGCGATCACGAGCTGCGGTTCTGGTGTGATAAAAAGTTTGGGACGAGTGCTCGGGGCATATTTGCTAGGTTTGACCCGTACATTCCTGTCGAGACGATTAGTGCTGGTAAGTTGCGTAGATATCACGGCATGACGCTGTGGCAGCAGCTTGCACCGTCAATTCTGCTGCCTAATGTCTGTGATATGGCTAAAGTAGTCGTCGGCTTCTGTCAAAGCTTTATCAAGCTTATTAAGTGGCGACCAGATGTTGTCTTCATCAAAGGTGGCTACGTATGTCTGCCTGTTGGTTATGCTGCACGTATTTTACGGATTCCGCTGGTGCTGCACGATTCTGACGCTCATCCAGGTCTGACAAATCGGTTGCTTGCTCCATTTGCCAGGGCAATTGGTACTGGTGCACCACTTGAATATTATACATATCCGCCAGAAAAAACTACCTATGTTGGCATTCCGGTTGCTTCTGAGTTTCGGCCATACAGTCCAGAGGAGCAGCGTGCGTTGAAGCGGAAATTGCAGTTTGATCCAGACCGTCCGCTGGTGGTGATAACTGGTGGCGGTCTTGGTGCAGCACGCATTAATCAAGCCGTTGTTGCTGCACGGGAAACATTACTGAAAGAAGCTTCAGTTTTTCTTATCTCTGGAACGTTGCAGTATGAAGAGCTCAAACAGATGACTGACGAGCGTGACGGCTGGCGTTTGCAGGCGTTTGTACATAATGGCATGGCAGAGGTTTTGGCGGCGGCTGATGTCGTGGTAACGCGAGCTGGTGCTACGACGCTTCTGGAGCTTGCGGCACTTCATAAGCCAACGATAATCATTCCGAATGGTCGATTAACGGCAGGGCATCAACTTAAAAACGCTAAAGTTTACCAAGAAGCACTGGCTGCTGTCATTCTTAAGGAAGAGGATCTGGATGAGGCAGGGCAGGTGCTGAGTAAAAAGATCACCCAGCTACTAAAATCTCCGAAGATTTTAAGAGGTTTGGGTAATAATTTTGGTAAGTTTGCCAAGCCAGATGCTGCTCATGATATGGCTAAAATTATTTTGACAGTAGTGCGTCGGCAGGGAAGGCGACGGCGTTGAGGCGGGAGTATGGTTTTTAAGAAAAAAACGCAGCCCGAGCCATCACGTCGAGCGGCAGCTGCACTTCGTCAGGCGGAATTGAAGGAGGATACTTCGTCAACTCAGGCGTATCGGCGTAATCGAACTTTGAATAGTCGCCACACCTCTTCGCCGATGGAAACTTCTGACCGATTGGAAGCCCATAAGCTAATTAAGCGTCGTCGTTCACTTACGAGGAAATTGATCGTTTCTCTTCTGGGCCTCTTGCTTATCTTTTTACTCTTGTCGCAATTGACAGTTTATTGTACTATTCTCACGCCTGATACGAAGAGTGCACAAAATGCCGCAAAATATGAACAAGTTCTTAATGATTATTACGCAGCACGTCCAGCTGAGCGCTTTAAGTTTTTCCGTAACGACACCGATCTATTAGCCTTCTTCGTGCAGAAAGTTCCAGAGGTGAAGACAGTTCGCATTGAGGAGGGATTTTTAGCCCGCTCGTCAGTTAAGTTGCAATTCCGTCAGCCAGTAGCTCAGTGGTTGTCTGGTAATGCTGTTTACTTTGTGGACGAGACTGGTGTAACCTTTGAGCAGAATTATTTTGAGACTCCGCGTATTTCCGTAAGAGACGAAAGTGGCATTCCTGCAGAGAGCGGGCGAGAAGTGATTAATAGACAGTTTTTAAGTTTTCTTGGTCGAGTTATCGCTTTGTTTTCGCAAAATAACATGACTGTCGCTGAGGCAACTCTCCCATCGAATACTGTCCGTCAGGTGTGGTTTAAGCTTAACGGCAAGCCCTACGACATCAGAATGGTGATAGATAGGGAGTCAGAGGCTCAGGTGAAGCAGGCAATTATGACGATGCAGTATCTCGAATCGCATCAGCTGAAGCCATCGTATATCGACGTGAGAGTGGACCAGCGATCTTTCTATAAATAAGACGTAATAGGAGAGCAGGGTTCTCTACTGATCTTTTAGTTCGCTTTTTGTTCTTTTTGTGAATGACAGAAATAATATATTATTATACATAATAATGCAAAAGTCAAATAATTAGCAATGATGGGCAAAGGGGAGTAGGGGAATAAAATAACAAAAAAGTCAAATGAACGGATATGTAAGAAATTATATTAATAAATGTGGAAAACCTTAAGCCTAGTGTCTTATTGGTTGTAAAAATGCCAACAAAACTGCCAAGTTTGCATGTTGAATTTGCGATTAGCTAGCGGCTAAATAAAAGCGAACAGATATTTTTGTTTAATTAATTTAGGATGGGTGTGAGAGTGATTCACTCTTTCGTTTCTTGAATTTTGAAGGAACCCCCTGTCCTGTAGAGTAGATAACTCTGTTTATTTTATCTCTGTTTCAGGACTCTGTATGTATGATCTTATATGTGGATATATTTAATATTAGTTACGTAAAAGGTACATTGTGCGACATTAAAACTATCTACGAAACATGATTACTCCA
>DAIQMM010000085.1:0-2390 GCA_036788915.1 Nanosynbacter sp.
GCGTTAGCTTGACGGCTTGGTCTTCGGCTATTTTTTCGCCGTTGAGGCTGATGGCGCCAGATTTTAGCAGGCGTTTTGCTTCACCATTGGAGCTGACCGCACCGGAAATCACCAACGCTTCAATCACGCCGACACCGACATCAACACGCGGAATCTCCTTGGCAAGAGCATCTAGATCATCGTCTGATAATTGCCGGAAATCACCGCCACCAAACAATACTTCAGTCACCCGCTCCACTGATTCGCGCCGATTAACACCGTGAACGATGTCGGTGACTTCACGTGCCAAGACTTTTTGGGCCGAGCGTGCACCTGGATTGACGGCATGGTTTTCAGCGATAGCCTCAATGGTGTCGCGATCAAGCATGGTGAAAATCTTCATGTACTTGATGGCACTTTCGTCGTCAACGTTCAGCCAGAATTGATAAAACTTGTAGATGCTGGTTTTGTTTTCGTCCAGCCACACAGCGCCACCTTCGGATTTGCCAAATTTGCGTCCAGTAGATTTGTTGATGAGCAGCGGTGCGGTCATGGCGTAGACTTCGGCGTTTTCTTTTTTGCGAATCAATTCCACGCCTGAAAGCAAATTACCCCATTGATCGGAACCGCCAATTTGCAAATTAACGCCGTGATGCTTGAATAAGTACCAGAAATCATAGCCTTGCAGCAAAGTGTAGGTAAACTCCGCAAAACTCAGGCCCTTGCCGTTGTCGATGCGTGCCTTGAAAAACTCGCGAGCGGTCAATTCCGCCATGTTGAAATTCTTGCCAATGTCGCGGAGAAACGGCAATAGCTCCAAATTGCCCAGCCAATCCGCATTGTCCACCAAGGTAAAATCACGTCCGGCAAAGATTTGCGACACCTGTGCTTTCAAAGCTCGTTTGTTGTGCTCAATTTCCGCATACGACAGCAGACTCCGCTCCTCGGTGTCGCGCATATCGCCAATCATGCCCGTACCACCACCAACTAACAGAAATACCTTATGCCCACGTTCCAAAAAATGCCGCACCATCATATAGACCGCCAAGTGCCCAACATGCAAACTGTCAGCCGACGGATCAGTTCCCAGATAAACTGTAAAATCCTTCGAATCAACAAGCTGATCGTCAGTGAACGTTGTTTGATTCCAAAATCCGCGCCATTTGAGTTCCTCTGATAACTTCATATTCTCTTCTCCTTTTCTTCATTATAGCAACTTTTAAGGATTGTCGCGAACCATAGGCGTGATATAATAATAACTGTGAAAAAGAAGACGACAACCAGTGCAAGTAATCATAGCTCAAGCAGTAAAAAGCCCGCTATGACAAAAGGTATGAACCTTTACGCGAATCTCGCGAATAAGCATAAAACCAAGAAAGATAAGAAGTCACGAGAGCGAGCGGAATATTTGGCTAGCCTGCCAAAACATCCCGTCAAGCGGCTGCTTTATCGCCTACACCCAAAGCGGGTATTTAAATATTGGTTCTCAAAACGCGGCGGCATTATGCTGTTAAAGATACTTGCCGTTAGTGTATTGCTTGGCATATTAATGATCGGCGGCATGTTCGCATATTTCCGTAAAGATCTGGACAAGATTCGACCAGGCGAAATTGCTAAACGAGTTCAAACCACTGTCACAAAATATTATGACCGCAACGGAGTGCTACTTTGGGAGGATAAAGGTGCCAGCAACTACAAGCTGGTGGTGGAAGCAGAAAACATCAGCAAGCACATGAAAAATGCAACTGTCGCGATTGAAGATAAGGATTTTTACACTCACCACGGTATCAGTGTTAGCGGTATCGCTCGTGCCATGTTCTCAACGACTTCAGGGCGACAGGTACAAGGTGGATCTACATTGACGCAGCAGTTGGTAAAACAAGTCTTCTTTGCTGACGAAGCTGGCGACCGAGGCCTAACAGGCGTTCCTCGAAAGATCAAGGAAATCATTTTGGCAATCGAAGTTGAGCGGATGTACAACAAAGACCAGATTCTGTCACTATACCTCAATGAGTCGCCATACGGTGGTCCGCGTAATGGCGTGGAGTCTGGTGCTCAGTCGTACTTCGGTAAAAGTGCTAAAGATTTGACGGTTGCTGAGGCGGCACTGCTAGCGTCTATTCCTCAGAACCCAACTTATTTTAATCCCTACAACACCAGCGGCAACAATGCCCTGATCAAGCGTCAGCACACTGTCATTGACTACATGCAAGAGCAAGGCTACATCTCTGAAGACGAGGCAAAAAAAGCCAAAGAATACGACATTCTGAGCAATATTAAGCCAGAGATCAACCAGATGGAGAACATCAAAGCACCGCACTTCGTACTAATGGTTCGTAATCAGTTAAACAGAGAGCTTGGGGCAGCAGTTGTTGGACGTGGTGGCTTGACGGTGAAAACTACGCTAACGC
>DAIQMM010000086.1:0-2366 GCA_036788915.1 Nanosynbacter sp.
GCGTTAGCCTTTTGGCTGATTTTTGCGCAATTTTTCTGGATTACGCAAAGCTTTTTTCTTGTCAGCAGCTGGCTCTTTGACCCATTTTGGCAACTTGACACCAGCATCTTTCAACAATTTAACAACACGTGGAGTTGGCTGAGCACCATTGTCCAGGTATTTTTGTGCCAAATCTGTCTGAATTGAGGCTTCTTTTGTGTGTGGATTGTATGAACCGACATAAGCAACAACACGACCACTTGACGGGTGGCGATGTGCTTCCTGTACGGCTAGGCGGTAGACTGGATAGCCCTTGCGGCCCAAGCGTTGCAAACGAATTGCGAGCATGTATTATTCTTCCTTCTCTTAAACTCTTAGGTTAATTTCTTACTCCGTACCAGTGTACACTATTTTGCCACATGCGTCAATCTGTTTTAGATTTTATCTACGCAGCAATAATTCCACCGCCCAGACACGTCTCGCCATCATATAAAACAGCTGACTGTCCTGGAGCGACAGCTCGTTCAGCAGATTTTAGATTGAGCAGACCAGCCTCGTTATATACTGCGTCAATCAACGCACCACGATGACGCAACCGAACCTGAATATTATCCCCATCGGCGAGCGGTTGATTAATCCAATGAATATCCGTTAATTGCACAGTTCGTCGCCACAGCTGATCGTCATCAATTGACCGCGAGACATAGACTTCGTTCTTCTCCATATCTTTGCCAACAACATAGTACGGCAACCCACCGCCAACATTCAAACCATGCCGCTGACCGATGGTATAGAAAATCGCCCCATCATGCTTACCGACAGCCAAACCTGTTTGTTTATCAATGATATCGCCTGGACTCGTCTCGACACACTCCGACAAAAACTCGCGAATCCCCACTTGTCCAACGAAGCAAATCCCCATCGACTCTTTTTTGCTAGCCGTCCACAGTCCACGATCTTTAGCCATCTCACGAACCTCCGCCTTGGTAAAATCGCCCAGCGGAAAAATCGTTTTCGCTAGTGCCTCAGATGTTACCCGATACAGGAAATAGGTCTGGTCTTTATTATCATCACGAGCACGCAACAAATGACCGCCATCAGTCCTAGCATAATGTCCCGTGGCAATATAATCAGCACCTTCCTTAAGGCAGGCCTCCAAGAAAACCTTAAACTTGACTTCTTGATTACACATCACATCAGGGTTCGGTGTCCGACCCGCTTGGTATTCGCGGATCATATAGTCGACAACATTTTGCTTGTATTCTTTCTGAAAATCAAATACTCGAAAATCAATCCCCAGTCCGACAGCCACCCGCTTGGCATCCGCCACATCATCCGCCCACGGACAATGCATTCCCGGCAAATCTTCCGACCAGTTTTTCATGTAAACGCCAGTAACGTCATGGCCCTGCTCAACCAATAGTGCGGCCGCCACCGAAGAGTCAACACCGCCAGACATGCCGACAAACACCCGAGTCATCAGTGCGACCCCCCAACAGCAAAGACGGCGATTTTAACCAGCTCGCCGATCGCTAACCACCAACCCCACGGAGTTAGCCACCAAATACTGCTCCAATGTTTATCCTGACTTACAGGGTGAGCCACAACTGTTATGTCGGTTAATTGTGCCTGAAACTCCAGCAACGTGCGTCGCATATGGTAGCCGCTTGTTACTAAAATTACTCGCTTGAACCCACGTTTGTCCAGTATTTTATTAACTTCAGTGGCATTTTGCTTGGTCGTTTCAGAGACTTCCTCTCTAATCAAAGCGTCACTTGGAATATTATTTTCCACCGCTCGCTTATACATCTGACGAGCATTCGACGGACCAGATTTATCGGCTGCCGCTCCAGACATAATAATTGTTGATGCCCAGCCGTCCTTATATAACTTAATAGCCTCATCAGTTCGGGCATCTGTATCGCCGCCACTCACCACAATAATTGCGTCAGCTTTCTGACAATGTCCGTCGCCAGGAGCCGAGCAGCCTTTAATATCATCAGGAGATAGATATAAACTAATACCCACGATCGCTACAACGATAATCACAACAAGTCCAATCATCTTGTGAATCATCGACATCGCCCTTTCTCAGTTTTTACAGCTTCAATAATCAAAGCAGTGGCCTTTTTTATATTATCTTCATTATTCAAATGCCCCAAAGTTATTCTCAGACTACCGTCAATTTCTTCATCGCTCAAACCAATCGCCGCCAACACATGCGATCTTACACTCGCGTTCGCCGCACAAGCACTGCCGGTAGAAACCATCACGCCTTGCGTCTCCAACAAGAAAACCAACCTTTCAGCATCAAGCCCAGAAAAGGAAATATTAAGAAAGTTTACTAGCGACTTTTTCAAATCAGAAGAAATAATAATAGCTAACGC
>DAIQMM010000087.1:0-2359 GCA_036788915.1 Nanosynbacter sp.
GCGTTAGCGAAATATGATGTGATTGCTGAAAATAGCGACAGCACCGTCGTCAGTGACTACGTCTCGCCTTACCAACGGGCGACGAGTTATCAGAGTGAGGCGGAATTAGAACAAGAATTAATCAAGCAATTGCAAGCACAGGCGTATGAATATTTGCCGATCAAGAGAGAGGCCGATTTGACAGAGAATCTGCGCACGCAGCTGGAAAAGCTGAATGATTACACATTTACCGATGCTGAGTGGAAGCGCTTCTTCGCAGAGCGGATCGCTAATGGCAATGAAGATATCACCGACAAGACCTTCAAAATCCAGGAAGACAGTACGCAATTGCTACAGCGTGATAACGGCGAGGTGATTAATATTCGCCTGCTAGATAAAACGAATATTCACAAGAACTACTTGCAGGTAATCAATCAATACGAGGTGTCGGGCGCACGGGATAATCGCTATGATGTGACGTTGCTAGTGAATGGTTTACCGCTAGTGCATATTGAGCTAAAAAGGCGTGGCGTGCCCCTACAAGAAGCCTTCAATCAGATTGATCGGTATCAGCGGGATAGTTTTTGGGCAGGCAGCGGGCTGTTTGAATATGTTCAGCTGTTTGTGATCAGTAATGGCACTCATACAAAGTACTACAGTAATACGACGCGCTGGCAGCATATTAATGAGGCAGGTAAAACAGATTCGCATCGCAGTAAAAAGACCAGCAATAGCTTTGAATTTACCAGCTGGTGGGCGGATGCTAATAATCGCCCGATTACCGATCTGATAGATTTTACGGCGACCTTTTTATCTAAGCATACGCTACTGAACGTGCTGACGAAGTACTGCGTGTTCACCACTGATAAATTATTGCTGGTGATGCGTCCGTACCAGATCGTGGCGACTGAGCGTATTTTGAATCGCATACAGATTGCTACAAATTACAAAAAGCTCGGTACGATTGAGGCTGGCGGTTATGTTTGGCATACCACAGGTAGCGGTAAGACATTGACTAGTTTTAAGACGGCTCAGCTGGCAAGCAAGCTGGACTATATTGATAAAGTGCTTTTCGTGGTTGACCGCAAAGACCTCGACTACCAGACGATGAAAGAATACGACAAGTTCCAAGAAGGTGCGGCGAATAGTAATACCAGTACACGGGTTTTGACGAGGCAATTGGGCGATCCAAATGCTAAAATTATCATTACGACCATCCAAAAACTCGATACGTTCATCAAGCGCAATCAAGGGCACAAGGCGTTTGATGATCACATGGTTATCATCTTTGACGAGTGCCACCGTTCACAATTTGGTGATATGCATCATGCCATCACCAAAAGTTTTCATAATTATCATTTGTTTGGCTTTACGGGTACACCGATATCCAAAGAAAATGCGTCCAGTGGTGGACGGGTTGATCTACGAACAACTGATCAGGCGTTTGGTGACAGGTTGCACGCCTACACCATAGTTGATGCTATTACTGACAAGAATGTGTTGCCGTTTCGGATTGACTATATTCGTACGAGATGAGGTCGATGATCAGCAGAAAGTGCGAGATATTGATCGTGAGCGGGCATTGAATGCTCCGGAGCGCATTCGTAATGTTGTGCAATATATCCGTGATCACTTTGATCAAAAAACCATGCGTAATGCCAAGTCGTACGCATTTACACGGCTGATGAATGTACATGAAGTTGCATCGGCGCGAGACAGAGCGGCAGTTGAAGAGGTGAAAGATAAAATTCGGCTGAGCGGATTTAATTCAATTTTTGCGGTGAGTTCAATTGATACAGCCAAACTTTATTACAATGAGTTTAAGCGACAGCAGTCTGACATTCCTGAGCCGAGGCGGTTAAAAATTGCTACAATTTATAGCTACGGAGCCAATGATCCTGATCTGGAAATGGACGGCATGGATGATGAGAATTCGGAAAATACCGACGGACTAGACGTCTCATCACGTGATTTTCTGGAGGGCGTAATTCGTGATTATAATGCAATGTTTGGTACAAACTATGATACCAGCGCTGAGCGATTCCAGAATTACTACAAAGACGTCAGTCTGCGGATGAAGAATCGAGAGATTGATTTGTTGATCGTGGTGAATATGTTTTTGACGGGTTTTGACGCCACGACTTTGAATACGCTGTGGGTTGATAAAAACTTGCGGATGCATGGGCTGATTCAGGCATATTCACGGACGAATCGTATTCTTAATTCGATCAAAACATATGGCAATATTGTGATGTTTCGTAATTTGGAGGAGGCGACTAAGAAAGCTTTAGCGCTCTTTGGCGATAGCGACGCCAAGGGTATTGTACTGCTGCGTCCTTTCCGAGATTATTACGAAGGCTATGAAGAAGATGGCTAACGC
>DAIQMM010000088.1:0-2353 GCA_036788915.1 Nanosynbacter sp.
AATCTTTGTTATCTTTTTTAATAGCAATTGCATAATTTTCATCGCTGAGTGCACTCGGCAAAATCTCTAAATCAGAAAAACCAGCCGCATATTGCTTGGCGGGGGCGTCGTCCAAAATAACTGCCTCGATTTTTCCAGAGCTCAACTCCTGTAGAACACTTGGTGCAGTCTGGAACTGCGTAACCGACGCACCAACAA
Source organism: Nanosynbacter sp. (assembly GCA_036788915.1). Taxonomy (GTDB): domain Bacteria; phylum Patescibacteriota; class Saccharimonadia; order Saccharimonadales; family Saccharimonadaceae; genus Nanosynbacter. The sequence continues at coordinate 199 of DAIQMM010000088.1, forward strand.
TCTTCGACGCTAGCGTATCGCCAGTCGTGCCCAGCTGTACGCCGATTTTCCGCCCTGACAATTGATATCTATTGCGAATCGGACTACCCTTCTTGACAATTATTCGCTGCGACGCCGAATAGTACGGCTCAGAAAACAACGCATTTTTCGCCCGCTCTGGTGTTACTGTCATACCCGCCGCCACCAAATCAATCTGCCCACTGTCTAGTGCCGACAGCAACCCGTCAAACGACATATCTTCAATTTTCAATTCCTTGCCCATACTCTTGGCGATTTCCCGCACCAAATCGACATCAAAACCAACAATTTCCTTATTATCAATATATTCAAACGGCTTAAAGCCAGCGTTCGTCCCCATTACCAGCACATCAGTTTTCGAACCAATCACACCATCTCGATGTAAAATATCGCCCAGCATCCACAAAATCATACCAGCAAACAACGCAAGCCCAATCCACGAACCAACGCCCATTAACTGCTTACGCTTACTCATAAGCCTCATTATACCTTCTTTTGGCAGCAATGTTAACCGTGATATAATGGTGAATTATGCGTGCAGTAAAATCGATAAATTATCAAGTTATAAAAAAGGTTATCATCGGACTATTGCTACTCTTAGCTGCAATATTTTTAGTGGCTAGCAAATATAAGTTGACCCACTTCAAAGATTCGCAGATTGATGAGATTCTTTTCTATTTCAACAACGGCATCGCTGGTGGAAAAACAGACAACTTCTGGGAAATCGCCATCAAAAATACACCGCTAGTAATCATACTGCTCATAATCATAACCCTGCCAATCATTAATAAAACGTGGTTATTTATCAAACAGGTTATCGACCGAACTTTCAGCACCATCTTTCCTAAAAGTGAAAAAACTTTTCCCATCATTCAACTACATAAAAAACTCACCTATGCGACAGTTCTATTTTTTATCTCATTTGCTCTACTCTTACAAAGTTTTGGCGTGCCAGCTTACGCTTCATCACTCGTCAATTCCACCAAATTATATGAAGAGCATTATGTCGATCCAAAAACCGTTGACTTAACCTTCCCAGCCAAAAAACGTAATCTAATTTATATATTTCTTGAATCAATGGAAAACACTGTCGCCTCAAAAGCCAATGGCGGCCAATCTGAGACTTCACTTATTCCAGAGCTTGAAGAATTAGCATTAAAAAACACATCATTCTCTCACAGACAAACTGGTCTCGGCGGAGCTGCCCCGACCAGCGGCACTGGCTTTACTGTCGGCGGTATAACTGCCCAGTCAGCTGGCGTGCCGCTTAAAGAAAACGTATTCGGTAGAGATCGCAACAGCATGAGCATTCTAAACAACTTCCTACCCGGTGCGTATACACTTGGTGATATTTTGAAACAACAAGGTTATAATCAAACATTTTTAATGGGCTCGGAGGCGGCATTTGGCGGACGTAGCAAACTCTTAACCCAACACGGCGGCTATACAGTCAAGGACCACCCCTACGCCCAGCAACATCAAAAAATACCAAGCGATTATAAAGTTTTCTGGGGCTACGAAGATAAAAAATTATTCCAATTCGCCAAAGAAGAGGCGACCGAGCTGGCTAAATCCGACAAACCGTTTAACTTGCAGCTTTTGACGATCGACACCCACTTTACTGACGGCTACCTGGATGAGACTTGTGCTAAAACATTCGCCAATCAATACGACAATGTTCACGCCTGTTCCTCAAAGCAAGTGGCCGACTTCATCGCCTGGGTTCAGAATCAGCCGTTTTATGACAATACGACAATTGTCTTGAGCGGCGATCATCTTGGTATGCAGACATCGTATTATGACCAAAAAATAACCGATGCCAATTATCAAAGAACCATCTATAACGCGTTCATCAATTCAGCAACTACAGCCAAGAAAACACATAATCGCCAGATGACGACACTTGACATGTATCCGTCGACTTTGGCGGCGCTTGGCGTGAAAATTGATGGCGACAGACTAGGCCTAGGCACGAACCTCTTCTCCGACAAGCAGACATTGTCTGAGCAGCTTGGCGGTGTTAATAACCTCAGCTCCGAGCTGTCAAAACGCTCCGAGTTTTACGAAAAACGCATCTTTTCGCAGCCAAAACACTAGCCATTAAAGCCGTTTGGGTTTTGACTTTGCCAGCTAACGC
>DAIQMM010000089.1:0-2278 GCA_036788915.1 Nanosynbacter sp.
GCGTTAGCCATTAGAATCGCAGCTCGTGATCGCCAGTCTTTTTTAATTCGCTAAATACGGCCACCACTGGCGTAACGTGTCCGCCGGAACCGCCGCCGACCGCTAGGATCTTTGCCATCGCCCCCCCCTTCTACTAATGCTTTATGAGATGTATATCCGGATAATTGAAAAGCTAATCCAAGTGCTGCGGCGATAAACAGCATGTTGGTGCCGCCGTAACTGAGTAGAGGCAAGGAAATGCCAGTCATCGGCAATACGCCAGTCATCGAGGCAATATTCATTACTACCTGAGATGTTACCCAGCCAAACACTCCAGCGACAATTAATCGCAAGCGAACATCAGCTAGTCTCGAAGCAACCCTTAGCAATGACAATAATAAAGCAGTAAACAACGCTAGGATAATAATTAGACCAACAAAGCCGAAAGTTTCACCCATAATCGCGAAGATCGAGTCGTTAATCGCCTCTGGCAAATAGCCAGTCGCCTGAACGCTTTTGCCAATCCCAAGACCCAGAAGACCGCCCGAGCCAATCGCGATACGAGCCTGCTGAATATGATAATTATCATCACTCTGAGACTGATGCGTGTCGCCCTGAATAAACGTCATCACCCGCTCGACACGGTGCGGCGATGAAAAAGTCAAAATAAGTGCCGCCACGGCCAGGCCACCAATAATCCTGCCAATTATCCTCCAGCTCATACCAGAAACGACCAGCGCCGACAAAATAATCGCCACCAAAGAAATCCCCGTCCCCAAATCTTTCTGCAGCACCACGACGACAAACATCGACACGGCAAGAATAATGCCAGCAGGAATCAAAGTCTCTTGGACATCATTTATCTTCCCCTGACGCAGCCGCCTGGCGAGGAATCCCGCCATAAAAATCAAAACACCAAACTTTAATAATTCAGCTGGCTGAAAACCGATTGGACCAAAATAAAACCAGCGATATGCACCATTTGTATCGTCGGCAAACGGCAAATGCAGAACAGCTCCACAAATAACTAGCAAAAAACACGCTGCCAAGCCCGCCAGCAACAATCTTCGCTCCCACTCTTCAGTCAATAATCGATACGGAACAGCAGCAGCGACCGCAAAAGCGACTACAGATATCGCCACACTAAATAACTGCTTATTGAAGAAGTAAGTGTCGCCATAATCAGTGCCAAGTGCCGAGTTCATGACGTTGGCACGTTGCGGACCCAAGGCATACATTACCACCAAACCCAAGAGCAATAATAATCCCATAAATAACGCGATCTGGTACATCGGCCGATGGCGACGAACCACCGTCTCATTCGTGCTTGATTGACGCGAACTACGCAATATGACCTCCAGTGATCGCTAATAAGAAACCAACAAACGCCATCACAAATCCAATTACCCAAAACCGCATAGTCACCTTCGTCTCTGGCCAACCCTTCGCCTCTAGGTGGTGATGAATCGGTGCTGACAAGAATATCTTGCGATGAAAAAGACGCTTGCTGGCAATTTGTAAGGCACTTGAGCCAGCCTCAACAACGAAAAGTAATCCAATAACCGGCAACAGCAAGAATGTATCCGTTAACATCGCTACGACCCCCAGGCTCACGCCATAAGCAAAACTGCCAACATCGCCCATAAAGAATCGTGCTGGATAAATATTAAACCAAACATAGCTCAATAAGACACCGACGACAGTGAAACAAAAGCCCGCCAGCATAAAATTACTCTGCATCAGTGCAATCACACCAAAGGTCGCGAAACTAATGCCCAGCAAGCCTCCAGCCAATCCGTCCAGACCATCAGAGATATTTACCGCATTGCCAGTCGCCACCACTGCAAAAGCAAACAATGGAATAATCAGCCAGCCAATCGCCATTTCACCGACAAACGGTATATGAAAGGTATCAACACCAAGTTTCGCAAAGAAAAACCAACCCAAAACTAGACCAATCAAAGTAATGAGCATAAACTTCAGAGAGCCACGCAAACCAGCGACTCCGCCGCCCAGGCCCTTAATATTGATAACATCATCAATCAGTCCGACGACACCGCCACCAACCAGAGCTGCTAAAGGTAGCCACGTCTGAGCTCGGTCAAGGTTCATCAATAGCGTCACCACAGTCACCGAAATAACACCAATCACCCCCGCCATAGTCGGGATATTCCGCCGAAACTTAGCAGCATGAAGTTTCGTAAAGACTTCCAACTTCTTGCCATCAGTACTCTCCTGACGCTGCTGCTTCCAAAAGCGATATCGATACGCAAAAAAAGTATAGACAGGCGGCTAACGC
>DAIQMM010000090.1:0-2269 GCA_036788915.1 Nanosynbacter sp.
GCGTTAGCCTGGGGACAGTTGCCGCCTAGGAGAACTTAAAGACGAAGCAGAAGAACTTAAAGATAAGGCCAAGCACCTTCTTGACGACCTGGACGACGCTATCACTGAAGAAGCGATACTATTCGACCTTTCTGTATATTCAATGTACTGTCACATAGCTAACCTGGCAGATCGCACTCTTGTATTATACCTAAGAATCAAAGGATATGAAGAGCTGCACCAGGACGAACAGCATAACGAGTAGCTGCTCTTAACCATAAGAATCTTGTAGCGTATCTTGAAATAGTATTTACTTTAACAAAAATCACCCTAGCATGGGTGATTTTCTTTTGCACGGTCATCAATTCTTGGTGCGGATGAAAGGACTTGAACCTTCACGTACTTGCGTACACTAGCACCTGAAGCTAGCGCGTCTACCAATTCCGCCACATCCGCGTACAGTGAATAAACTTATAAACACAAGTCATCACTGCGAGAAATTATACCGCACAGCACGCCTAATATCAAGCCCGATTATACGACCGACACCATTCATTAATTCCAGCGGCAAGCTCCTTCACCGAAGACTCCACTTTCACCCCTGGAGCAAGAATACCCATTGGGTCAAAAATCTCCTTCACCTTCGCGTACAATTGCTTTTCGTCATCGGCCATCGTGCTGCGAATAAATTGAGCCTTCAAGCGACCCTCGCCGCCAAAACCAGCGAAAGTTCCGTCGTGAGACTGAACCACTTGTGCCACCTCCGCCAACAATTGCAGCAACTTCTGCCGCTCACTCACCTTTTTACTGTCAAAAGTCGGCATAATCGACACGTACCCACTAGTATAATCAACGAACACTGGCAGAGCCACTGCGTACTTCGCTTCAAGTGTCTTTATATTATCAATGAAGCTGGCTATCTTTGCCGTCGGCAGCCACGAGCCAGAAAACGCCTCGACGACAAAAGCGTGCGGCTTGTACGGCTCTTTTACGAGAGACAAAACTGAGTGCAGACTAGCCGCCTCCTGTGCCTCCATCTCCAACTGCTCAATCTGCAAAGCCGCTTCATCGTCAAGTTTTTTACGATATTTCTTAGCAAGCCTCGCCCGTGTCCGATCAGAAAAGTCATCAAATAATGCGATCACCACGGCCCCATCAAAACACTCTTTTGGTGCCCATTCTGGCTTCTTGCCAGACTCTGCAGCTAGCCGCAAAATGCGACCATCGATCAGCTCGACAGCTGACGCTTTCTGCTTCATCGCGACATCAACCGCCTCCTGAGCTTCAGCCAATCGACTATGTGCCGACACGACAGCTATTACCTCTGGCCGCGTAAAGCCGACCTTCATAATTACCTCGCTCACCACACCCAGTGTACCCTGACTACCCAAGAATAATGGCGTAAGGTCAAACGATCCATCTTTCTGCTTCACCTTATGCAGCCCATAACCAACCGTTTCTGGTGCGTCCACATCCATCGCCACAAGAAGTTCCGCATTATCCGCGATTAGATTGTCAATTTCTCGGTACAATTCACCCTCAAACGTCGACAGACCTTTCTTCTTACTCAGCTCTCGCCGAGAAAGACGACCAGTTTGAATAACATCACCATTACTGAGGACAATCTCCAACTGCTTAACAGAATCGGCAAAAAATCCATGCGTACCAACCGCTACACCAGACGGAGCCGTAGCAATCGCACCGCCAACCGTTCCACACTCATTAGTGTACGACACGCTCGGCACGCACATTCCCTTATGAGTTGCCAGCATAGCATTGATCGCCTTAATAGACACGCCAGTCTGGACATGAACCAGTTGCTGCTTTGAGTCAATCCCCACCACCGAATGCATATATTTCCTCAGGTCAATCATCACGCCACGATTCACCGCACCACCAGTGCCGTCCGTGCCATCACCTCTGGCGTAAACTGGCAGCACATGACCCTTCTCTGCCAATTGTGAACAAAATCGCATCACTTTCCGTATGTCATTCACATTCACTGGCCGCACGATCATCTCTGGACGACACACCAAAATACCGCCATCTGTCTCCACTTGCCGCAATGCACTTTCCTGCGTAATCACCTCGCCCATCAAGTGTTCGTTCAGATAGGCCGCAACTTTATTCATTTTATCCTCCTTCGTCTGTCTAGTATTATTTTAGCATAAGCACATGTGGTTGATAAGTGTTTTTTGGTTTGCTATAATAGCCAGCGGATACCTTATTCAATTCATGCGGATGTGGTGGAATTGGTAGACACGCATGCCTTAGGAGCATGTGCCTCACG
>DAIQMM010000091.1:0-2267 GCA_036788915.1 Nanosynbacter sp.
GCGTTAGCGTATTATGCGCGTTTCGGACGAAAAGGTTGAGAGGCTTCTAAAACAGGGTGGAATTATTAACGAATCACAGCTTGATGAATTAAAGACGCTCGCTGAACGATCAAACCAGTCCCTCCAAGAAACAGTTATCGAACAAAAAATTATTTCTGATGAAGATCTGACTAAGCTAATTGGCGAATCAATCGGCGTGCCGTTCGTGTCTCTTGAGCCGAAAGACATTCTTGACGATGTCCTGAAAAAGATTCCTGAACACATCGCCAGGCAGTATAACGTAGTACTGTTCGAGATGGGCGAAGACGGGAGCCTGTCTCTGGCCATGGAAGATCCTGACGACGTTCAGGCCCTCAACTTTATACAAAAACAAATTGGCTACAATATAAAAGTTTTTTTGGCAACAAAAAGTAATATTCTTGATTGTCTGGAAAATTATCGTGGCAATTTTGATGATGAGATCGACGAAGTTATTTCAATCCAGAAAGACGTTTCCGCCGAGGACCAAAACGTCAATCAAGACGACTTTGCGGAAAACTCACCAATCGCTCAGACGGTTAATTTGCTACTAGAATACGCCATCAAGTCGAATGCCTCCGACATTCATATTGAGCCACGCGAGGAATATGTCCAGGTTCGCTACCGCATCGACGGCGTACTAAAAGAAGTGAATAAATTGCCACGCAACGTACATGGTGCTTTAGTCAGCCGTATTAAAATCTTATCAAATCTAAAAATCGACGAGCGCCGAGTACCACAAGACGGCCGTTTCAAAATTAAAGTCTCTGGTAAACAATACGCCTTCCGCGTGTCTACTCTGCCAATTGCCGACGGCGAAAAAGTGGTGATGCGTATCCTCGACGAATCGAATCAGGCAGTAAAGCTTGACCAATTAGGCTACTGGGGCTTGTCACTTGCCACCGTTAAAGATGCTATGGCACAGCCGAACGGCATGATTTTGGTGACTGGTCCAACTGGTTCGGGCAAGTCAACCTCGCTGTTTAGTGTGCTCTCCGAACTCAACACTCCTGACGTTAATATTTCAACGATTGAAGACCCAGTCGAGTATAAAATCCCTGGCGTTAACCAAACTCAGACCAATGCCAAAGCTGGTATGACCTTTGCCTCAGGACTACGCGCATTGCTCCGTCAAGACCCGAACATCATCATGGTTGGAGAGATTCGCGACGGTGAGACCGCCAACCTCGGCGTGCAGGCGGCACTGACTGGACACTTAGTGTTCTCAACCCTCCACACCAACAACGCCGCAACTTGTTTGCCGCGTTTACTAGACATGGGAATTGAGCCATTCTTGATCGCCTCGACAGTTAAGGCGGTGATCGGTCAGCGATTGGTGCGACGACTGTGCATGAATTGCCGCCAGGAATATATTCCAAACGCCGAAGAGCTAGGATATATTGCCGAAATGTTTAACTTAACGAGCGACTCCATGCATCGAATACACGACCTTGAAACGCAAGCACTCAACGACAAGATTGGTGGCGATACGCCAATGGGTTCAACCGAGCAAACGATTGCTAGATTATGGAAACCGAACCCCGAAGGTTGCGATGAGTGTGGACACAACGGCTTCAAGGGTCGCGTCGGCATTTACGAAGTCCTCGGCATCTCAATTCCAATCCAAAAAATGATTACCGCAAACGCAACCAGTAATGATATTCAAGAGCAAGCGATCATCGAAGGCATGGTAACGATGCAGATGGACGGATTAATAAAATCTCTGCGGGGCATCACCACGACAGAGGAAGTTTTGAGAGCAACAAGGGAGTAATATGGCAACATTTGAATTTTTAGCAGTTAACGACAAGAAAGACACGATTAGCTCAACAATTGAAGCACCGGATCGAATGTCTGCAATCAACACCCTCAAAACACGCAATCTTAAAATCATCAACATATCAGAAAAAGACTCTAAATCCAGCAAAAAGTTCTCCTTCGGCAGCAAAAAAGGAGTAAAGACAGAGGAATTAGTCATGTTTACCCGCCAGCTGAGTGCCATGGTGTCAGCTGGTGTGCCAATTCTTCGTGCCCTCAGCTCGATGGCTCAACACGCAGAAAGTGCGAGTTTTCGCAACACGATCAACGCGGTTACCAAAGATATCGAAAGTGGTATGCCATTTGCTGATGCACTCGCCAAGCACCCAAACTCATTCAACGACGTTTACATCAACATGGTTGCTGCTGGTGAAGCTGGAGGTATTTTGGACGACATCCTAAAACGTCTTGCCCTGCAGCAGGGCTAACGC
>DAIQMM010000092.1:0-2233 GCA_036788915.1 Nanosynbacter sp.
GCGTTAGCGCCCTTTCACCACCGCTCATTAGAGCGGCCGGGAGACTTCCCTTGACTAGCGGGGCGGTCAAGGGAGGTAGGGCCGTATTAGCTCATAGGCCAGCAGGCCTACGAAAACTACTGCGGCTACTAGATTGATGGCCACTGCCGCGGCCACCATGATTTCGTAGATATATTTTCCCATTTTTCTCACCTCCTTCCAAAAGGTGAAGCTCAAAGCTAAAGGGCGACTTCTGCCCTTTAAGACGAAACTTTGAGCAAAAGCTGATATATATATATCATACTAGCCACAAAATGTCAATACTTTTTGTCAAGTAGTCATTCTCCGCCTCTGGAGAAGCTTGAATCACTACGGGTTTCTGTGTAAATCCTTGACTACACAAGGACTATCGTGCTACAATGAACAAGTAGTCCGGCCGAAGAGGTCGGCGTTTTTCATATCAGAGGATATAGCCAGCAGCGATTGGCGATGCGAAATATATGCTCGTGGTATAATAAATACAAGTAGTTGAGTATAGGAGAATGCTGAGCGGTGCAGCTTGGCGGTAACGATATAAATAAAGGAGATATTATGGAAGATCTTAACATTAAACAATTGACTCTGGCGGTGCGAACGATCGCTGAAGAAAAAAATCTACCAGAAGAGGTGGTGTTGGAAGTGATTGAGCAAGCGATCGCGGCGGCTTGGCGACGTGATAACGGTGAGCGTGAGCAGCTGGTTCGGGCGAGTCTGAATATTACCAACGGTACAGCGAAAGTTTCGGTCGTTAAAACTGTCGTTGAGGAAGTTGAAAATGACATAAACCAAATCAGTCTGGAAGAAGCAAAGACGCTTGATGCAAATGCTGAATTGGACGATGAAGTGGTAGTTTCAACTCACGACGTAACGACGTTCGGTCGGGTGGCAGCTCAGACTGCCAAGCAGGTGATTTTGCAGCGGCTGCGTGAGGCTGAGCGTGAAGTTGTGCTGGCAGAGTTTGAGGACAAAATCGGTACGGTGGTAACTGGTACGGTGCAGCGAGTTGAGCCGCGTGTGGTGCGAATCGAGCTGGGCAAGGCAGTCGGCATTATGCCTCAGAGCGAGCAGATTCCTGGCGAATATTACAGCGTTGGTCGCCGCATCAAGGTTTATATCAAAGATATCGAGCGTGAAGGACGCGGTCCGCAGTTGATTTTGAGCCGTGGCAGCGAAGAGTTCGTTAGGTTCTTGTTTGGCCAAGAAGTGCCAGAGATGGAAACTGGTGCAGTTGAGATTAAGGCGATCGCTCGCGAAGCTGGTCGGCGAACGAAATTGGCAGTGGCATCAGCACTGCCAGGCGTTGATCCAGTCGGTACATTTGTTGGTGGTCGCGGTATTCGTGTGCAGGCAGTGATGAATGAAATTGGCGAGCAGGAAAAAATTGACATTATTCCGTTTGAAGATGATGTTGCTGGCTTTATCGCTAACGCCATGAGTCCAGCTGAAGTTTTGAGTGTAACTGTCGATGAAGAAAACAAGAAGGCTACGGTGTTTGTGGGTGAAGATCAGCAGTCAATCGCCATCGGTCGATCTGGACAGAACGTACGCTTGGCATCGAAACTGACAGGTTACGACATTGATATTGAGGCTAAGACTCTGGCGAAGGCAACTGAGACTAAGCCTCGTAAGAACATTGAAGACAGCTTGATGAGCGTTGTCGAGGAAGTTGCAGAATAGACGACAAAACATCAGAAAGGAGGCAATATGCCAGATGATTTTTCTGAGTTAGAGGCTCGCTTGACTGATACGGCACGAGCTAGTTTGGAGCGAGCTGGTGCGTTAGCTCGTGATGATGGCGGGGCTTATATTGGCACTGAGCATATTTTGTTGGGAGTTTTGGCACAGAACTCGTCGCTTGGGGCGAAGATTTTGGCGGAGTATGGCGTAACGCTGGATAGGGTGGAGACGGCATTGGATATGACTGCCCGACCGCTAGTTATCGCCGTTATTCGTCAAGGTGTTAATGCTGAGGTGCTTGAGGTGATTCGGTCGGCTTGGCAACTGGCGGTTGAGTTTGGTCAGGAGCGGATTGGCACGGAGCATCTGATTTACAGTATGCTTCTGCAACATAACACGCGGGCGACGAAATTATTGAGCGATATGAATATTGACATCGAGCAGATTCGCAGCGGACTGGAAGATATTTTCGACAAGCAGCAATATGAATCTCTTCGCCAAGAAACCCAGCCGTCGGCTCAGAAGAAAAAACTAACGC
>DAIQMM010000093.1:0-2192 GCA_036788915.1 Nanosynbacter sp.
GCGTTAGCGAAGATTCGAACGATTGAGTTAAACAAAGAACTCGCCGAAGACCCTCGCAAGTTTTATAAAAAATACCACCAGAAAGGGGCGGCGTGATGCGAATTGCCATTTTGTCTAACGGAAATATCAACTATTCGACCCTGCGTCTTAAGGAGGAGGCCGAAAACCACGGACACAGCGTTAAGGTAATTAAGTATAAGAATTGTTACGTTTCAATTGATGAAAAGAATCCGAAAGTTATTTACCGTGGTAAGGAATTAGCAGGATTTGATGTCTTTATTCCGCGTATAGCTAGTCATATGACCAAGTATGGTACGGCTGTGGTGCGTCAGCTGGAGATGGCTAATCCCCAGGCTTTTTTCATGAATCGATCGATTGCTATTACTCGGGCACGTGATAAATTACGCTCAACTCAATTGTTGGCTCGTGCTGGGGTGGCGATTCCGAAAACGGTTTTTTCACGCAATGAGACGGATATTGATGTGTTGCTTGACGAAATTGGTGGTACACCAGCCATTATTAAATTGGCTCGCGGTACGCATGGTAATGGTGTGGTATTGGCAGAGACGAAAAAGGCTGCCAAGTCGGTTTTGCAAGCCTTTTATCTCAGTAATTCTGACGGAACTAACGTGCTACTCCAGGAGTTTATTAAAGAATCGGCCGGCACTGATATTCGTGCCTTTGTGGTTGGTTCACAGGTGGTGGCCAGTATGAAGCGGCAGAGTTTGGACGATGATTTTCGCAGCAATCTCCACAAAGGAGGCCTCGGCGAAGCAGTTAAGTTGACCGACGCCGAACGTAAAATGTGCGTCAAAGCTGCCAAAGCGATGGGCTTGATGGTGGCCGGTGTCGATTTTATGCGCTCAGAACGTGGGGCATTGGTTTTGGAGGTTAATGCTAGTCCAGGATTCGGTATAGAGAAAGTTACCAGGCGTAATGTGGCTGGCAAGATTATTGATTATATTGATCGTAATGCTAAGCGTGGTAATAGGAAAGATCGCGTTGGTGCATGATATAATGATCGTATGGGGAATAATGGTATTCGTCGAACTTATTCAGCTTTGAGATGGCTGATTACAATTGGTCTCGCGGCGGCGTTAATATACGTGGCCTTGGTGGTGATTCAACAGCAAAATAACCAACAGTCATCAGTGGTGATTAATGGCAAGACGTTTTATGTTGACGTAGCACAGACGCAGGAGACTAGGCAGAAAGGTTTGGCTGGGCGGGAAGCTTTGGCTACAAATGAAGGTATGCTTTTTGCTTTTGATAAAGATGGCGACCAGGCGATATGGATGAAGGGTATGAAATCGCCGATTGATATCGTTTGGCTTGATAAAAATAAGCGAGTCGTACACGTAAAAGAGCGAGTGCAGCCAGATAATGAGCCGCATCGTGTGTATCGTTCGCCAAGGGCGGCTCGTTACGTTCTTGAGTTGGCGGCAGGCGAGGTGTCGCGGGCGAAGATTTCTGCTGGCCTGGTGGCGGCGTTTGATATAAGCGGAAAGCGAAAATAATGGACGTGGTAGTGCTATTCTTGGCGATTGTCTTTGTAGTGGCGGCAGGTGCTTTTTTATCAGGAAGACGATTTGGTATTTTGGCGGTTGGGCTGGCGGTTGGCTCGGTGCTTTCAGAGTTGTGGGCTAGTGAATTGGCAAAATTGGTGGCCAGTTTTGGTGTGGCGACTCCTCTGTTGCCAGTTGGGGTTTGGTCTGCCGTGGGATTATTGCTGCTGCCTGTCGTATTGTTACTGATGAGTGGTCCGCGTCAGCAGAATAAAATGTGGAGGCTTGCCTCTGCGGTCGGTGTCGGTCTATTGGCGGCGGCTTTTTTGGTTGTGCCGCTTGGGCGATTTATGACTCTCGAGGGCGACGTTTTGCAGGTATATCAAATACTAAAATCGTACTGGACGTATGTTGTGACAATTGGTTTGGTGATTGGTGTAGCTGACGTGTTCATGACACATTCTGGCGGACGCACACATACGCCAAAGAAGCATTGAAATCGTTGAATCTTTGTGGTAAAATGATGAAGTTCGGGTCCATAGCTCAGTTGGTTAGAGCACCTGCCTTTTAAGCAGGGTGTCCCGGGTTCAAGCCCCGGTGGGCCCTCCATATAATTAATATCTGGCGTAGTGGGTCAGATTTTTTATTTTCGGGTGCGGCAGAAAGTTGTGAGAGATGGGCTAACGC
>DAIQMM010000094.1:0-2138 GCA_036788915.1 Nanosynbacter sp.
GCGTTAGCCGGCGATGCCGCCAATCTCATCGTTGCCGACGGGGATTTACGATGCCCCCGCGTGGGCAGCGCTCGTATTATTGACGGCGGGCATCATCGGCGGCGTTGTCCGCCAGATCCGGCGGCGTCGCCGTCAGAAGGCCATCGAGAGGTATTTCGAAAACCTCTTGGGCCTGTATGAGGCCGGAGGTGAGTGAGGTACTCCGCGCCAGCAGAGGCGCGAGACAATAAATGTCTGCGAAACCGCCGGAAATCCCGGCGTCCCCGCACCATCACGGTGCGGGGTTATTCATTTTTTGAAATAATCAATAACGCTATTCACTCAGCCTAAGATAATGTCCGACATCTGCCACCAACTCAACCAGCCGATTGGAGTAGCCCCACTCGTTGTCATACCAAACCATGACCTTAATTAGGTTGCCGCCGACAACCTTGGTGAGAGGTAGGTCAACAATTCCCGAATGAGGATTGCCGATAAAATCGCGGCTGACCAGCGGCTCTTCTGACACACCCAAAATGCCTTGATAAAAATTACTTTGTGCGGCTTTTTTGAATGCCTCATTTACCTGCTCAACCGTCACGTCACGTCGGAGAAGCACTGTTACATCACTGAGTGACACCACTGGCGTTGGGACACGAACACTGAGACCATCGAATTTGCCAGTCAACTGCGGCAGGGTTTTCGTCACAGCGATTGCCGCACCCGTCGTTGTTGGCACCATATTCTCAGCAGCATTACGACCTTCCCGCAAATCTTTAGCAGGTGCGTCTTGCAACCTTTGACTGGCAGTATAACTGTGCACTGTCGTCAGCATTGATTTTTCCACGCCAAACTCTGCGTCCAACACCGCCATCACCGCACCCAAACTGTTGGTGGTGCAGCTGGCGTTAGAGACAATTGGCGTAGCGTCCTTAATCTTACTGTCATTCGTACCCAAAACAATCGTATCAATGCCGTCAGATTTGGTCGGGCCACTAATAACCACACGCTTAGCACCAGCCTCCAAATGCTTGCCAGCACCCTCTTTATCGGTAAAAAAGCCCGTCGATTCAATCACTACATCAATGCCCAATTCCCGCCACGGCAAGTTTGCCGGATCTTTCTCCGCCAGAACTTTAACGGCCTGACCTTCAATAATCAGCTCATTCTCCGTAAAATCAACCTGATAAGAATATTCGCCATAATTGCTATCGTGCTTAAGCAGGTACGCCAGCGTCTTCGTGTCTGTTAAATCGTTAATCGCGATAATCTCTAAATCACTCCGCTCGCGAGCAATCTTAAAAGCATTACGCCCGATCCGCCCAAAGCCGTTAATTGCTATTCTTGTTGCTGCCATGTTGCCCTCCCAGTTAGATATCTTGCTTTAGCTTTTCTTTATTATACTACAAAGTTGTATAATGGGTACATGACGCGTGAAGAGTTGCTGTCAATAGCTGAGCAAAAGTACGACGAGGTGCCAGTATTGGTCTTGGCGAGTGCGATTGACTATGCGACTGAGAAACACGCTGGACAAAAACGCAAAAGCGGCGAGCCGTATATCAATCACCCGCTGGCGGTGGCCGAGATTTTGATCGAATGGGGCATGGATATCGATACCGTGGTAGCAGGCGTGCTGCATGACACGGTTGAGGACACCGACGCAACGCTGGATGAGTTGGAGAGTTTATTTGGACGCGACGTGGCGTTTTTGGTGGATGGCGTAACCAAGGTTTCGCAGGCGCGTGCTGGCATGCGTAGTCTGGACAGCTATTTGCCGCACACCAAGGACAATTTGACTAAATTGATGATCGCAGTCGGCGAAGACGTACGGGTGATTATCATCAAACTGGCGGATCGCTTACACAATATGCGGACGTTGCAATTTATGTCGCCAGAGAAGCAGAAGAAAATTGCTCGCGAGACGATTGAGGTGTTTGCACCGCTGGCGGATCGATTGAACATGGGACGGGTGCGCGTACAGTTGGAAGAATTGAGCTTCAAATATTTGATGCCGAAAGATTTTCACCGAACCAAAAGTTTGATGGATAGTCGATTGAAAAAATCGCAGCGAAAACTGGACCGTGTTCGCCGTGAAGTTGAGGCGCGACTGAAGGAAGAAAAGCTGGTTTTCCAGATGGACGGCCGCGTCAAGCTAACGC
>DAIQMM010000095.1:0-2097 GCA_036788915.1 Nanosynbacter sp.
GATAATTCATTATTAAAGTAATAAAAATCCCCGCCTAGTAGCGGGGGTTTTAGATTATTTTTTGCGGAACAGCCGTCGTTTTTTGGACGCACCACGCGTTAGATCATCAACGTCAAAGTCGTCGTAGGTAACCATCAATGCTCGTGAATTGATTTGGCGTAATGTCTCCAGTCCGACCATCACCACGATGAGTGCACCAGTACCGCCGATTGACATCTGAAGACCAGACAGCCCAGTCAAATGGTAAGTGATATATTCGGCGGTCAGAGGCAGGATTGCTACCACACCGAGTACGATAGAGCCGAACAAGATCAGACGATTCACTGTCTGCATGAGATATTTTTCGGTTTGAACGCCAGGACGCACACCTTCAATAAAGCCGCCCTGCTTCTGAAGGTTTTCAGAGATTTCTTTAGCATTAAAGACGATGCCGGTGTAGAAATAAGTGAAGGCGATGACTAGCACGAAGTAAAGAACTGGGTAGATGAATGACTCGGCGGTGTTGCCTGTAAATGAGCCAGCGTTTGGTGCCTGGAACCAAGTGATCAATTTGTTAGCGATCGGCAGCAAGTTCTCGTCGTTTGAAGCTTTCATAACTTGACCGATAAACTGTGGCAGACTCAAGAAAGCCGTCGCGAAAATCACTGGGATAACACCAGCGGCAATCAGCTTAACTGGCAAGATGCTTTTAATTCCGCCGTAGCTCGAATTGCCATGAACGCGCTTGGCGTAATTGATGGTGATAACACGCTGGGCTTCATTAATTTTAACGAGGAAATATAGAACGATGAGAGCTACTAGGCTAACGACTAGCACCGTCCAGAACATGGTTGGATTGACAGGCAGAGTAAACCAGTTGAAGACGTTCAGGTTGCCAGAAGAAGTGTTCGTCAGCGAAGAGATGATCGTGGCGAGCATTTGCGGTATCTGACTAATAATGCCAGCGAAAATCATCAGTGAAATACCGTTACCTATTCCCTGCTCGGTGATTAGCTCACCCAGCCACATCAATAGCACCGAGCCCGCGGTCATCGCAGTAACCGAAACAATCCATTCCATCATCGTTGGGTCGCTGAGAGTGGTCGTGCCACCGGCCAAAACCGTTTGGCGGAGAATGAAGATAAAGGCAATTGACTGAACAATAGCCAGCGGTATGCTGATGCGTCGTGTCCATTGTTGAATCTTTCGTCGGCCAGATTCGCCGTCATTATGCAATTCTTCCAATTTTGGAATAGCCTTCGTCATCAGCTGGATAATAATACTGGCGGTAATGAATGGGCTCAAGCCGACTAGCACCAATGAAAAACTCGACAAAGCACCGCCAGACAGCAGGTTCAAAATGCCGCCCAGGTCAGTCTGCCCGAGGACTGAAGAAATAGCGTTCTTCAGCTGTGTCGGTTCAGCCAACGGCACTGGAATGTGTGCCAACATTCGATATATTACAATAATGCCGATAACGACAAATAGTCGTTTCTGCATATCCTTATTTTTCAATGACCGCCAAATGGTCTTCCAGCTCATCATGTCTGTACTCCTACCCCTGTCGTAAAACTATAAAATAAACTTCTTTGATGATTATACAGTATTTTGCGTCTATTTTCTAGCTGCTCGGTAACTTTTTAAGCTTTTGTCTATCAGTTTTAATTTATTCATTAAAAATACCCCATCCAAGTGGGGTATTTCATAGTCATGACAATTTATTTATCGTCAGCTTCGACTTTTTCAGCACTTTGGCGAATTGGTGTCGCGACTTTCTCAAATGAGCCGCCAGCTTTTTCAATCGCTTTGACGACTGAAGCGGAAGCAGCTTGCACTTTCAAGTCAACCTTGGCCTTCAATTCACCGCGGGCGATCACCTTGACCGTGTGGAACGGCGTGGCGATGTAGCCTTCGGTAAATAGCAATGCGTTGTCGACGGTTTTGCCGTCAAAGGCGTTCAAGTGGTCGAGATAGACTACCTGAGCTGGTGTATGCAAACTCTTGAAACCGCGAGCTTTTGGCACGGCCTGAGCCAATGGACGCTGACCACCCTGGAACATAGCGCGAAGCTTTTTACCAGTGCGGGCGTTCTGACCCTTGGTACCACGACCAACGGTT
>DAIQMM010000096.1:0-1939 GCA_036788915.1 Nanosynbacter sp.
GCGTTAGCGACTGGTGGTATCGCACGGGATTGGTCATTTGGTTATACGCCGCTACTCAATCGATTTGCTCAAAACATGAGCGTTCAAGTTAGCGGGGGGATTTTGACGACAAAACTTGAGGCACATAATGATGTGCTCGACCAGATGATAACGACTTTTAGTTCTGGTGGCCGGCAAAATGTTACGCTTGTCGGTGCGGACGGTGCTGGCAAAAGTACTGTCGTGTCGGCTTTTGCCGAGATGTTGATTGACGGTGCGGCGGGAGTTCCAAGGTCTCTACTATATCAACAGATTTTTATGCTTGATGCGTCGTCGCTGATTAGCTCTGCTTCTGGTCGCGGTGAACTTGAAGGCTTGGTAACGATGATCTGTAATGAAGCCTTCTTGTCTAAAAATGTGATTTTGTGTCTTGATAATGCACAGCTGTTCTTTGAAGAGGGCGTCGGCTCGGTTGATCTCAGTAATGTATTGTTGCCAATTATTGAGGCTGGTCGTCTGCGGATGATTTTGACGATGGATGAGCAGCGATTCTTGCAGATTTCTCAAGCAAAACCACAGCTGACTCACGCCTTAAAAACTATCGCCATTGCTCCGTCTACAGAGGCGGAGACGATGAAAATTATGCGTGATCAATTGATTGCTTTCGAATCGCAACATAAAGTTACTTATATGTATCAGGCTCTTGCTGAGGCGTACCGAGTCGGCAATCGCTATGTCCAGGATTTGGCGATGCCAGGCAAGGCTCTGAAGATTCTGGAGGCGGCGGCTGGATTTGCCAAGGATGGGCTGGTAACGGCACAGTCGGTCGATGATGCCATAGAAAAAACACTCGGCATCCGTATCGCCACAGTTAATAGTGGTGATGAGCGTGAAAAATTGTTAAATCTGGAGCAGTTGATTCATCAGCGAATGATTAACCAATCTCGGGCAGTGACGGTGGTCGCTGATGCAATTCGGCGGGCTCGAACTGGCGTGCGTAATCAAGATCGGCCAATTGGCACCTTCCTCTTTCTTGGTCCGACTGGCGTTGGAAAAACTGAGCTGTCGAAAGCTTTGGCGGATGTTTATTTTGGTGGCGAGGGCAGTATGATTAGGCTGGATCTTAACGAGTTTGTTCGCCCTGACGATGTCGCTAGGTTGATCGCTGACGGTGCACGCGACCCAGGAAGCTTGACAGCACAAGCCCAGAAAAAGCCATTTTCGGTGGTTCTGCTGGACGAGATTGAAAAAGCTCATCCTCAGGTTTTGACAACTTTGCTGCAGCTGCTTGATGAGGGTATTTTGCGTGACGAGAATAATCGAGAAATTAGTTTTCGCGACTGCATTATCATCGCTACGTCGAATGCTGGTGCTGACCGTATTCGTGAATATATTGAGCGAGGCTATCAGCTGGAGCAGTTTGAGCAAACGTTTATCAATGAGCTAATTAGTGCCAATCTGTTCCGACCAGAGTTCCTCAACCGATTTGATGAAATTGTACTATTCCGTCCGCTGAGCAAGGACGAGCTATTGCAGGTCATTGATCTTATCTTGGCGAACATAAACAAAACCTTGGCTCCGCAAAAAATCCAAGTTGCCGTCGAGGCGGCGGGTAAGAGAATGCTGGTTGAGGCGGGTTATGATCCACGGCTGGGAGCTCGTCCGATGCGTCGAGTCGTCCAGCGGGCTGTCGAAAATACCGTTGCTAAGCAGATGCTGGCCGGCACTGTCGCTCCTGGCTCGACGACGATCATCACCGCTGAGCAGATCCAAGCAATTGTCGGCGATACTGCTATTGACCATTAAATTAATTTTGAAGATATAAAAAACCTCTGCAATCTATTCACATAGTTATAAGTATCATCTTTGGTACCCCGCACAGGAATCGAACCTGCAACCTTCGGCACCGGAAACCGACGCTCTATCCAGTTGAGCTAACGGGGCGAAATTATGGTACACC
>DAIQMM010000097.1:0-1917 GCA_036788915.1 Nanosynbacter sp.
GCGTTAGCTTTATTTCCTCTCCGAAGCCAGTAATTGTATTATCAAAATCAAAGAAAATAGCAGATATGCCGTCGTCCAAATCAAGAGGGTTGATATCTGATATGCCACGAATTATGTAGTCTGGATAAAACTTGCCCAGACATTTCCCAAGGGGTTGCATGTTTTACTTATACTACTTTTTTAAGATAAAGTCAATTCTGTGATCTATTGCTGGCGAGATCGGCATGCTGATTTATCTTTTCGGCAACTAGCTTGGCGTAACGCTTATCAATTTCATGACTAGAAAAGGTGCAGGTCAGTGTAACATTGTCGTTATCAGCGACCAGTTCTTGCAGGTTTTTATTGATTACAACAGGGTCAAGTCGCCCATAAATAAGGTCAACTGGAGCGGTAATGTCGGTGATTTGCTGCAGCGAGTTTTGGTTGATGATGGCAGCATCGAGCGTGTCCAGGAAGATAGACAGGTTGGATTTATTGACACGGTAGCCAGGATTAATTAGCTGATATTTTTGTGCCAAGTCTGTAATAAGTAATCTGTTTATCTTTTCTGAGGCGATGATTTTACGGTAAAGCGACCGTAACTTACGCTCAGTAAACCGCGATTTCCCTTCAGGACGGTAGAATGGCGGACTGCAAAGAATTAGCGAATGAACTGATTTTGGAGAGGAGTGTGCGTAATTAGTCGCCACTAACGCACCGAGCGAATGCCCGACTATGATAATTGGCCCAGTGATCATCTGTGTCAGTAGGGTTGCGGTTAGGGATTTTGACTGGGTGGCGACATCGTACACTTTCCAGTCTGGCCTTGGTGAGTCTCCAAAACCCAGCAGGTCTACTGCCAATACTCGAATATCTTGATCGATAATCTTTGATTCAATCATTCGTTGCCACATTTTCACTGAGCTACCGATACCATGAAGCAATATCACGGTGGCACGAGGATTTTTGGGGCTCTGATAAGAACGTACGTTTAGGGTATATGGTACGCGAAGCCAGCGATGAATAAGGCGATCAAACATATATCAATTATAACAAAACACCCCGCCAGGTTGATGGCGAGGTGATTGTGTATTCCAGGCGTAGATTAACGCTTGGAGAATTGTTCGCGTTTGCGGGCAGAACGCAGACCGTACTTCTTGCGTTCTTTCTCGCGTGGATCGCGTTTTAGCAGGTCTGCTTTCTTCAAAACTGGACGAAGATCGGCGTGTGCAACTGTCAAGGCTTTAGCTATGCCAAGCTTAATCGCGTCAACTTGACCAGCCAGTCCGCCACCCTTCACAAGGATTGTTACATCGAACTCTTTTTGCTTGGACACAACAGCTAGCGGGTCGGTAACTTCAGCTAGCAGAGTTTTGTTACCGTCCAGGTATTCAGCGGCTGGTTTGCCGTTAATGGTAATTACACCCTTGCCTGGCAGAATACGAACGCTCGCCGAAGCACTTTTGCGTCGACCTAGTCCGTAGAAATATTCAGTCTTTGCCATATTACTTCACCTCAACTTTCTCTGGGGTTTGTGCGGCGTGTGTATGCTCTGCACCAGCAAAGATACGGAGACGCTTCATACGCTCTGCCTGCAATTTGTTCTTTGGAAGCATACCCTTGACGGCGTTTTCGATGATACGATCTGGGAAACGCTCACGAACTTCCGCCAAAGTAGCGTCCTTGATGCCGCCTGGGAATCCAGTGTGGCGGTAGTATTTTTTATCAGTTTCTTTATCACCAGTTACGACTGTCTGAGCAGCGTTAATAACTACAACGTAGTCGCCGCCGTCGACATGTGGCGTGTAGGTTGGCTTATATTTACCAGTCAAATGCTTGGCAATTTCTGTTGCCAAACGGCCGAGCGGCAGTTCGCTGGCATCAAACAACACCCAGCGGCGAGAAACTTCAGATGGTTTTTGTGAATAAGTCTTCATC
>DAIQMM010000098.1:0-1832 GCA_036788915.1 Nanosynbacter sp.
GCGTTAGCAACTTTTCACCATGCTAGTTATTGGGGCGATGATCGCTGCCGCCGTACAGATATTCGTACCACGCTCGATCATTAACGCTCTCGGCACCGACCCGATTTTCTCCGTGATTGCCATGATTAGCCTCGGCTTTGTCGTCTCGATCTGCTCCAGCATCGATGCCTTTTTCGCACTAGCGTACGCCAACACTTTCACGATCGGCTCACTGCTGTCATTCCTACTGGCCGGCCCAATGATCGACATTAAACTAATCATGCTCATGAAAACGACTTTCACCACAAGATTTATCGCAATAGTTATGACAATCATCTTTATTTTGTCACTCATCATCGGCGTAGGGGTAAATATTTATGTCAGCTAATCTTATAAAGTCAATCGGCGGCATTTTAGTCTGCGGCTATTTGCTATTACTATCCGTCAGAGATCAGCTCAACTTTTACATTCATCCACGTTACCAAACATTCACGCTCATCATGGCGATCGTCGGTATAATCTTTCTCGTAATCGACATCACCCTGCAACTAAAAGCTTCCAAAAAAGTTTCAAGCAAAACGAAAAGACATATCAGCCCTGCGTCATTGATAGGGACAGTCATCCTACTGCTAGCATACATCATTCCGCCCGCCGCATTATCACCATCAAGCGTCGCTCAACGCGAAAGTCCGACTCCCGCCACAACTGATTCATTCTGTGCCATGCCAACACCCAGTAACGGACAAACCGACATCTCAATTAACCGCTGGCGGTCCGCTCTCCGTTCCTGCAATCAAGCCAACTTCTTTAACGGCAAAAATATTACCGTCATCGGCTTCGTTTCTCGCGACATACTGCAAAGTTATGGCTATGATTATTTTTATGTCACCCGCTATCTAATCAGCTGCTGTGCTGTCGACAGCGTGCCAGTCAAATTACTCGTTGACAATGCTCACAGCAACAACCATCAAGACGGCACCTGGATCCGCGTCAGTGGCATTTTATTACAGAAAATCGTTAACGGCAAGCCCGAATATGTCATTACGAATTCACAAGTAACGACAATTGACCAACCATCGCAGCCATACGAACTACTGGGGCTATAAAACTATTTCACCTCAAGGTTAGACTGCAAAGCGTCACGCTCACGCACCAACTCGCGATACTGCTTCAAAGCCTTCATGATCTTATTACGCTGGGTAGTATCAAGATCAAACACCGCCAGCAGTACATCATCAATCTCTTTGACCGCCTTCTGCGTATCAGCCAGATTGGCCAGTCCAGGTGCCGCGTCAAGATAAGTTGCCCGAATCGACTCCGTCTTCTTTTCATACAAGGCCAACCGCTTGGCTGGACTTTCTGCAGCCTTCTTGCTCAGTCGGGCAAGAGCTTTTTCGTATTCCTGTCGAGCCGCCAGAACTGTTACATAGTCAATGTTCAAGCTAATCAACCGCGACACCAGCCCGTTCTGCGTCGACTCAAGCTTAATCGTCTCATTATCAATCTGACGTAAACGCTGCCTCATCTGACGCACCAAGCGTCGCACCTGCCGACCTCCGCGTAGCGACTGGACCAAACGCACCGCCAATCTAGCTTGACGATCGCGAACAATCACACCAGCCTCACGAGCCACCGTCTGGTAAAGTAGATAATTGATAAAATTGTCGATCTGCTGCTGACAAACTTCCGTCGGCTGGCTCACAAACTGCCACGCCAGACTGTGAAGTCGCTTTTCGGTAATCGGGTAGTTTTTTGTTACGAAGCGAGAACGCTCAGCCATAAGTGCCTGGCGTGCTACATCTCTTAAAACTTCATCACGCTGCGTCTCGTCAAACAAAAACTTCTGCTAACGC
>DAIQMM010000099.1:0-1829 GCA_036788915.1 Nanosynbacter sp.
TATCCAGAGCAGCAACGGTTGGTTTATGACGCGCATCTTCTTTGTATTTGCCAGCTTTGACCTTTGCGGCGTAGCGCATGGTAAAGACGATCGCAGCGATCAGACACAGCCCCAAGATAATAGACATGATTGGCATTACATTACCCAGCTTCACATCTGCCGTTGCCGCAGCAGTACCAGTGGAGAATGGGTTAATGGTTGAACCAAGCACACCAGTACCAGCACCCAACACAATGATCATCACGCCAGTCATAGCGTTATAACCAGCAGCGATCATCATCGGTATAATCAAGGCGTAAAACGCCACCGTTTCTTCCTGCATACCATATGTCGTACCACCGATGGCAAATAGGACCATCAAGATCGGAATGAGCCATTTTTCTTTGCCCTTTAGTTTGCGCAGCAAGGCACCAAGTGAAGCATCCAAAGCACCAGTTTTCATAGTAACACCTAGGAAACCACCAA
Source organism: Nanosynbacter sp. (assembly GCA_036788915.1). Classification (GTDB taxonomy): domain Bacteria; phylum Patescibacteriota; class Saccharimonadia; order Saccharimonadales; family Saccharimonadaceae; genus Nanosynbacter. Next base: position 466 of record DAIQMM010000099.1, read on the forward strand.
GGACCATGACGAAGACGATGACATCAAGCTTTTCTGACATACCCTTGATTGGCGCAACAAAGACATCCCACAAACCTTGCCGGTCGTGCTTGTCAACTTCTACTTCTTTCCCATCCTTTTCTTCTTTGACAGTGCGGTCTTTCTCAACCACTTGGTATGATCCGGCGACACGGTTACCGTCGTCATCTGTCTTATATAGACCTGACGGGATCACCCATGTCAATGCTGCCATGATCGCAATCACGACAAACAAAATCGTAAACGCCGATGGTGATCGTCGGAGTTTCTTCTTTACTTTTTTAATTTTTTCTACCATTGCCCTGGAGCCTCCTTCACTCCCTTATTACGACAACTACTACAACGTCAAAGCCATGACAGCTTTGATTGTATGCATACGATTTTCCGCCTGATCAAACACGATCGAATGTGGCGAGCGGAACACCTCATCCGAAACCTCCATTGCATCAAGACCGAACTCTTCCTGAATCTGCTTTCCAGTCACCGTCAATGCGTCATGGAACGCAGGCAGGCAGTGCATAAACTTCACCTCAGGATTGCCCGTTAAACGCAACATATCATGATTAACTTGGAAATAACGCAACTGATTAATTCGCTCAGCGAACTTATCTTCCTCGCCCATCGACACCCAAACATCGGTGTAGATAACATCAGCGTCTCGCAAAGCTTCTTCAAAATTATCCGTTACTGTAATTCGACCGCGACTTTGGCGAGCAAGATTGTTGGCCTTATGAACGAGCTGCTCGTCTGGGAACAGTTCACGCGGTGCCAAAATACGAAAATCAACACCCATGATCGCTGAACCAATCATCAACGAGTTGGCCATATTGTTGCGACCGTCGCCGACAAACACCAACTTAACGCCTTTAAGATTGCCGACATGTTCTTCAATCGTCAAGAAGTCTGCCAAAATCTGGGTCGGATGAAACGCGTCGGTCAGACCATTCCAGACTGGCACGCCAGCATGACGAGCCAATTCTTCCACAGTCTTATGAGCAAACCCACGAAACTCAATGCCATCAAACATTCTTCCAAGCACCTTGGCAGTATCTTCGACTGTTTCCTTTTTGCCGAGCTGAATGTCATCTTTACCGAGATATTCTGGTGCAATCCCGAGGTCATTGGCAGCCACCGTAAAAGCACAACGCGTCCGAGTGGAAGCCTTCTCAAACAGCAACGCAACATTTTTACCTTCATGAATTCGGTGAGGAATATCAGCATATTTCAGCCGCTTATATTCCCGAGCCGTATCCAGCATTAATCGAATCTCTTCAGCGGTATAGTCGCTCAATGTCAGCAACGACCGGCCTTTCAAACTCAACGCCATCTACACGTCCTGCTAACGC
>DAIQMM010000100.1:0-1821 GCA_036788915.1 Nanosynbacter sp.
AATTGCTGTCTATGCCGACTGAGATTATTGATATTCCGCCTCATTTTATACCAAGCCGTCTTCTTCGGCTCGGTAATACTCTTTTTTGTCGACTTGCGACGCGGCTGCTTTTCTGTTACTTTTTTCGCCATAATTACATTTTTGTTGCGTTATTTCTTAATCTGGCAATCCGATCCTCTAGCGGCGGATGGGTGCTAAATAATTTTGAAAAAAAGCCTGGGCGTAGTGGATTATTCATAAACAAGTTAGCGGTCGATGAAGATTGCTTCTGCATCGGTCGACCATAAATTCGCAACTTCTCAAGAGCATTCGCCAAGCCTTCGGTGTCTCGCGTCAACAATACGCCAGAAGCGTCGGCTAGATATTCCCGTTGACGACTGACCGCCAGCTGCGTAATCGTTGCTAGAATTGGTGCTAGAATAACCACCACAAAACCTAAAACATAAACAGCAGGGTGAACATCGCGATCACGATCGTCGCCGCCATAAAACATCATTCTGAGCGCAACATCCGCCAGTAAGCCAATCGCACTCACTAACCCAAAAGCAATCATGCTGACCCGGATATCATAATTCTTCACATGGCTCATCTCGTGTGCCATCACCGCCTCGAGCTCGCGTTTATTCATAATATCAAGCAACCCAGTCGTCACCCCAACAATCGCATGTTTTGGATCACGACCAGTTGCGAACGCGTTCGGGGCAGCGTCTTGAATAATATAAACCTTTGGCATCGGCATACCTGAGGTAATCGCCAGATTTTCCACCACCCGCCACAGCTCTGGTGCGTCATTTTTTTCAATTTCCTGAGCTCCAGTCATCGCCATAGCCAGCTTACCAGCCAAGAAATACTGCAACAACGCATACAATAATGAGCAAGTAAAAATAATAAGAGCGAGCGAATAATTATCTGTCATCGCCCCCAAAAATAACCCGATAATACCGATGATAGCCACAAACACCGCCATAATCAGCAACGTGTTTCGTTTATTCCTAGAAATAGCCGTATACATATCTTTATTATACCACGATAGACCATGACAGCTCTAGCGTCTTGGCAAATAAAAACTACTCACCACATTATATGATGAGTAGTTTTCTTTCTTAATAAGCAGGATTTTAGAACTTTACTTCAACAGGATTTTCAACTGACGCACGGTCTTCAACTTCGAAGAAATCCTTCGCCGCAAAGCCAAACATATTGGCAATAATATTAGCTGGGAATGTCTGAATCCTGGTGTTCAAATCACGAACACCGCCATTGTAAAAGCGACGTGATGCCTGAATCTTATCCTCGGTGTCGACCAGCTCTTGCTGCAACTGCATAAAGTTCTCGTTTGCTTTCAATTCTGGGTAAGCTTCTGCCACAGCGAACAAGCTCTTCAACGCACCCTCCAGCATATTCTCAGCCTTTGCGGTATCAGTTACATTTTTTGCGTCCATAATTGCTGAGCGAGCCTCGGTAACCTTTTCAAACACTTCTTTCTCGTGCTGAGCATAACCCTTGACTGAGTTAACCAGATTTGGAATCAGGTCAGTACGACGCTTCAACTGAACAGTAATATCACTCCATGCTTCTTCGACACGATTACGCAAAGTAACCAGACCGTTATATGTCGCAATTACAAAACCAATAACCAGCACCAGAATAACGGCGACAACAGTTAATGTAATAGCTAATGTACTCATGCAATTCTCCTTATGGTTTTACCCTCTCATTATACTGTGAATATTTCTGGTGCGCAAGGCGGGAATCGAACCCGCACGACTTTTGGTCAAGGGATTTTAAGTCCCTCGCGTCTACCAATTCCGCCACTCGCGC
>DAIQMM010000101.1:0-1795 GCA_036788915.1 Nanosynbacter sp.
GCGTTAGCTCGCTGGTTGATCAAGCGAACCAAAGTTGAGCGACTGCCACGGACTAGCAACGCGAGCTGGCATAACCAGTTCGTTGGTGAAAAAATCTCCGATGCCAGGCAGATTGCTGCCACCGCCGACGATCAGCACCTGTTCAATTTTTGTCTCATCTGGAAAACGGTCAACATAGTAGCGGATGACACGCTTTACTTCGTTGGTAATTTTTAATAGGCTCGGGCGTAGTGCAGCGGTAATTCTGGCTTGTCGCGGGCTAGGGTTTAGTCCGTTCAGAACTTTGAGCTGGTGTGCTGTTTCGATCGGTACGTCCATTTTCTTCGCCAGTTCAAGAGTCAGAGTGTGGCTACCAACACTCAGGCCGCCAGTTACCCGAATGTCGTTGTCAAGGATGGCGATGTCTGTCGTCGCCTGGCTTATGTCGACGATCACGGTTGGCAACATGCCTTCTTCGGTTCGCTTTAATAATCGGGCGATTGCATTAACGTCTGGCTCGATCAAAGCCGTTTCTAGGCCGCACGCCTGTACTGCCGCCAGTGCGTTGTCGATGATTTTCTTTGGTGCGGCACAAGTAAGTACCGTAAGATCGTCTTTGGTGCGTTTAATAACTTGATAGTCAAGATATAGTGAATCAAGTGGTACGGGGATGTACTGCTCAGCCTCTAGATCAACTGCGTTCCTAATATTTTTCTCTTCTTTTACTGGCAGGGAAAAAGTTCGAGAGAAGGTTCGACTTGTCGATACTCCCAGTGCGATGCGGTTGCTGTCAATTCTGCCAACAATATGGTTGTTTAACAATTCTCTTATTTTTTCAGCAAGGTAGGGGACATTTTCTTCTGAGTCGATGTCATTTTTTTCAGGGTCCAAGCTGATCGACCCGTACCCATGAACGAGCATCTTATTCTTATCAATCGCCATAATTTTGACGCTTGTTTTTGTGATATCTAATCCTACAATTGGTTTGGTTTTATAAAATACGCTCGACACGGAATCTCCCACCTATCTTTCATTCATTATAACATAAGCATTTTATGTTGACTATGATTTAATTTGGTTTGCCAGACCGGTAATTGGCATCATCACGCTGGCGGCGATCAGGCCAACCATGCCGCCCATGAAAACGATCATCACTGGCTCAATTGTCGAGCTCAGCCCAGCGATCGCGGTGTCGACTTCTTCTTCATAAAAGTCTGCCACTTTAACCAGAACTTTGTCGGTCTGTCCTGTCTCTTCGCCGACGGACAACATTTGAGCGACCATCGGTGGATATAAGTCTCCATCTTCACTGATTATTTTTGACAAGACTTCGCCGTTTTGTACGCGTTTGGCAGCTTTTTGGAGGGATTCTTCGTATACAGTGTTACCGACTGCACGCGAGGTAACATTAAGGGCTTCCAAGACGGCGACACCAGCACCAATAAGGGCAGAGAAGGTTCTCGTAAAGCGGGCGATCGCCACTTTTTTAATGATTTTACTTACGATTGGTGCCTTGAGGAGGAACTTGTGGAACTTTCTTTTGCCTGTTGGGGTTTTAATGTAGCGTATCAATAGCCATACGCCACCAGCTATGATTGGGATAAGAATGTACCAAAAGGAAAGCATGAAATTGCTAATCGAGAGCATTATCTGCGTGATCAGCGGCAACTCGGCATCTTCACCAGCCAGGTCTTTGATAGTTTTACCAATTGCTGGAATAACGAAAATCATCAATCCGAAGAATGCCCCGATTGTAATAAAAATGAGCACCATCGGGTAAGTCATGGCACTTTTGACTTTTTTGCGGAGCTAACGC
>DAIQMM010000102.1:0-1771 GCA_036788915.1 Nanosynbacter sp.
CCTTCGCGGATAGCAAAGTTCAAACCTTGCTCCATAGCGATTGGGGCGAGCAACTTAACCTTGAAGGTTACAGTGTCACCTGGCATAACCATTTCTTTGTCAGCTGGCAGCTCAACTTCACCAGTCACGTCAGTGGTGCGGAAGTAGAACTGTGGCTTGTAACCCTTGGAGAATGGAGTGTGGCGACCGCCTTCTTCCTTCTTCAAGATGTATACTTCAGCTTCAAATTCGGTGTGTGGGGTAATTGTACCTGGCTTACACAAAACCTGACCACGCTCGATGTCGCTGCGCTCGATACCACGCAATAGAACACCAGCGTTGTCACCAGCCTGACCTTGGTCGAGCTGCTTCTTAAACGCCTCGATACCAGTCACAACTGACTTCTGAGTTGGCTTCAAACCAACGATTTCAACTTCGTCGTTCAATTTAACAACACCCTGCTCGATACGACCAGTTGCCACAGTACCACGACCCTTGATTGAGAAAACGTCCTCAATTGGCATGATGAATGGCTTGTCCATGTCGCGAGTTGGCTCTGGAATGTAGCTGTCCATAGCTTCAACCAGTTCCATAATAGCGTCTTCGTACTTCTCATCGCCCTCAAGAGCCTTCAAAGCCGAACCCTTGATGATTGGAGCGTCTTTGTCAAAGCCGTTAGCTTCCAAAAGCTCACGAACTTCTTCTTCGATCAGCTCAACCATTTCCTCGTCAGCCATGTCCATCTTGTTCAAGAAGACAACCAACTTAGGCACACCAACCTGCTTTGCTAGCAGCACGTGCTCGCGGGTTTGCGGCATTGGACCGTCAGTTGCGGCAATAACCAAAACTGCACCGTCAACCTGAGCAGCACCGGTGATCATGTTCTTAACATAGTCAGCGTGTCCTGGCATGTCAACGTGCGCGTAGTGACGGTTTTTTGATTCATATTCCTGGTGTGAAGACGCGATAGTGATACCACGAGCCTTCTCTTCTGGTGCGTTGTCGATCTGGTCGTACGCAACCGATTTGTTAACTGCGCTTGGAAGGCGCTTTGCCAATACTGCAGTAATCGCAGCAGTCAGCGTAGTCTTACCGTGGTCAACGTGGCCCATTGTACCAACGTTAACGTGCGGTTTGCTTCGGTCAAATGCATCTGCCATTTGTAGAAGTTCTCCTTATTTAATTATTATTTTCACGCGGGTACAGTCCATTAAAAAGACCTCACGGCGTATGGATTTAATTATAACGGTTTTCCAATCAGTTGTAAATAGCCTATTTCTTACTATAATACTTCGCCAAAAACTCCTTGCGGAACTCGTAAAATGTGCCATTTTCCAGGCTTTCGCGGATGTCGTCAACTAGCTTGACGATAAATCGTTCATTGTGGATTGACAGTAGCGTGCCAGCCAAAGATTCGCGGGCGTGGAGCAAATGACAGAGGTAAGCGGCAGTGTAATGGCGGCAAGTATAGCAATCGCAATTTTCCATAATCGGCTCAAACAGTTCGCGGTATTTTTGGCCGCGAACATTGACTCGACCACACGGCGTATAAGCCGCACCGTTACGAGCTACCCGAGTTGGACTGACGCAGTCAAAGGTGTCAATTCCCTGCTCAATCGCCGCAAAAATGTCGTCTGGCTCGGAAATACCGAGTAAATGCCGCGGCTTGTTCTCGGGTAAGATCTGATTGACCCACTGAATCGTCTGCGCCATGGTTTCCTTTTCTAGCGCGCCGCCGATGCCGTAGCCATCAAAGTCCATTGCGCCTAAAAATTCAGCCGTTTGCTAACGC
>DAIQMM010000103.1:0-1706 GCA_036788915.1 Nanosynbacter sp.
GCGTTAGCTGTTTCTCATCGTTGAGCTGAGCGATCTCCTTAGATAAAATACTGTACTCCCTCTATTTATTCATTTGTGAAGTGTACCTACAGCACTAGCATTAGACCGCCCAGGAAAGCTTTTGAGCACCAGAAATGAAGGCCTATTTTTCTTACCTATACTATTATTCTGTTTTGATTTTATCCAAATTGGCCTTGATTTTCGCCTCTAGCTCGCGGCTCTTCACAAACTGCCCTTCAAGCTCAGCCGTCAACCGAGCAAATTTCTCGGCGAACGGCTCATCGTCCTCTTCTGTTTCCTCAACACCCACGTAGCGACCAGGTGTCAGCACATATTCATGCTGCTTGATTTCTTCTAGTTCAGCAACTTTGCAAAAACCTGGCTGATCAACGTAGTCCGCACTGGCGGTTTTGTAATCATGATATGTCTTCGCCACCCTGGCAATATCTTCTTCGGTCAGCTCGCGGTTGCGGCGGGTGACCATTTTACCTAAATTACGCCCATCGATGAACAGCACTTTGCCGCGACGATTGACGCGATCGCGCGACACAAACCACAGACAGCATGGTATAGCCACATTAAAAAACAACTGGCTCGGAAGTGTGACGATGGCGTCAACCATATCATTAAGCACTAACTGCTTGCGGATATCACCTTCACCACCAGTTTGGCTGCCCATACTACCGTTTGCCAGCACAAAGCCTGCCGTACCGCGCGGGCTCAAATGGTGAATCATATGCTGAATCCACGCAAAGTTAGCATTACCCTTTGGTGGCAGACCATACTTCCAGCGCAGGTCAGTCTGCAAGTGTTCTTGACCCCAATCGCTAATATTAAACGGCGGATTGGCCAAGATGTAATCAGCTTTCAGGTCAGGCAGCTGGTCGTCCATCAGGGTGTCGCCGCGTTTGATATTCGCATCAATTCCCCGAATCGCCATATTCATTTTAGCGAGTCGCCAAGTCGTTTCGTTCAGTTCCTGACCATACACCGCAATGTCACTGACACGCCCAGCGTGCTCCTCAACAAACTTCTCACTCCAGACGAACATACCACCACTACCGCAACATGGGTCGTACACGCGCCCGCTGTATGGCTCAAGCATTTCTACCAGCAACTTCACGATGGAACGCGGCGTGTAGAATTCACCGCCGTGTTTACCCTCACTGTCGGCAAACATACCCATAAAATATTCGTAGACTTGACCAAGCAAATCTTTGGAACTGGCAGTATCGAATTTGATATTTGTAAATAAATCGATGAGTTCACCCAAGCGACGCTTATCTAGAGCTTCACGAGCATAATTTTTCGGCAAAACACCTTTCAAGCTTGGATTGTCGCACTCAATTGCCTCCATAGCACTATCGACTAGCACGCCGATTTCTGGCTGCTTGGCGCTCGCCACCAGGTGCTCCCAACGAGCCTCCTTGGGAATCCAAAAAACATTCTCCGCCAAATACCAATCCCGATCTTCAGGATCATAGTTCTCGTCAATCGCTGCCTGATATCGCACCAAAAACGCATCCGAAACGTATTTTAGAAAAATCAGTCCCAGCACCACATATTTATAGTCCGACGAACTGATATTGCCCCGTAGTTTATCCGCCGCAGCCCACAACTGCCTTTCAAGTTCCCTCGTATTCATAGATAGATTATATCAGATTTGGGGTCGTTTACTCTGCGTGCAGCAAGCTCTTGGCTAACGC
>DAIQMM010000104.1:0-1635 GCA_036788915.1 Nanosynbacter sp.
GCGTTAGCTGCGTGAGCCGACCGCTGGCGGGGTGGTTTTTCGACGAAACAAAAAGAACGAAGTGGAGTTCTTGTTGTATCAGGATGCACGTGATCGCTGGACAATCCCCAAGGGGCATATTGAGGAAGGCGAGACTGCCCAGGTGACGGCTCGGCGGGAAATTGGTGAAGAGACTGGCCTGAAGAATATTGAGCTGTGCGGCTGGCTTGGTAAGGTCAATTTTCGGTATCGCCGAATTGATAAGCTTGTACTAATGACGACGCAAGTTTATCTGGTTAAGGCACTTGATCCTGACGAAAAGCTGCAAAAAGAAGAGTGGATGAATGGCCTTAAGTGGTTTACTTTTCATGATGCCCTGGATGAGATTGAATATGAAGATATCGGCAAGCTGATTCTATTGGCGATGAAGCGAATTAGGCAGGAGAATCTGTAAATGAGCGGAATGAATAAAACGCCGTACCAGGAGTTCGCTCGTGAAAAATTAGGCTTTGAGTTTACGAATTTGGATTTATTGATTACCGCATTAACTCACCGCAGCTATGTAAATGAGCATAAAAAATCAGTCCAGCATCATAACGAGCGGCTGGAGTTTTTGGGTGATGCAGTTTTGGAATTGGCGGTAACTGAGTATTTGTTTACAAATTTCGCTGAGCCAGAGGGTATTTTAACGTCGTGGCGAGCGGCCTTGGTGCGGACAGAGAGTATCGGTGCTGCTGGTGATGAGCTAGGTTATGGTTCGCTTATTCGGATGTCGAAGGGCGAGAAGAATAGCTCAGATCGGGCACGTTTGCAGATGTTGGCGAATGCTTTTGAGGCGGTGATCGGTGCGATTTATTTGGAGCGTGGCTTTGAGGATGCACGAGATTTTATTCACAAGCATATCATCGTCAAGCTAGATGGGATTTTAGAGTCTGGCAGTTGGCGTGATCCGAAATCATATTTGCAAGAGATATCGCAGCGAGTGGACGGACATACTCCTGTTTATAAAGTGCTGCATGAAGAAGGTCCAGACCATGACAAGGTGTTTACTCTTGGCGTGTTCGTTGGCGATAATCTGATGGGGCGTGGTTCTGGCTCGTCGAAGCAGGCGGCACAGCAGGAGGCTGCACGTGCTGCGATAGCGGCGTATAAGCAGTCTGGCAGTGATTGTAAATAATTGCGATTCTGAAATCGCTCATGTATAATGTAATCACAGTATAATTCCAGGAGGAGGGCAGTATGTCGACAATAGATCAGCAATTTGTAGAGTATGTGGTAAAAACACTGGTGTCTCATCCAGACGATGTTGTGGTGGAGCGGGCAATTGACGAAAAAGGTGTCTTGCTGACTCTGACGGTTAATCCAGAAGATTTGGGTCGTGTCATCGGTAAACGTGGCAGTACGGCACAGAGCGTGCGGACATTGCTGCGAGCATTGGGTGCTAAAAACGATGCTCGTTACAACTTAAAGATCGTCAATAACGATGGTTTTTCTGGTGCTCGCGAAGAAAACGATAACGAATCTTATCAGTCTGTGGAAACTGTAACAGATGAACCTGTGGAAAATGGTTCTTCTTATGCAGAAAAAGCTCGAAAAGAACTTGCAGAACTGGACGATCTTGATATATAATCATAAACAAGTTCAAGCAGCTAACGC
>DAIQMM010000105.1:0-1569 GCA_036788915.1 Nanosynbacter sp.
GCGTTAGCCGCTGACCACTCTGGAACATAGCGCGAAGCTTTTTACCAGTGCGGGCGTTCTGACCTTTGGTACCACGACCAGCGGTTTTACCCTGGCCAGCAGCGATACCGCGACCAACACGCTTTTTATTCTTGTTTGCTGAAACTTGGAGATCGTTGTATTTCATTACTTAGCCTCCTTTTTAGCAGCTTTTTTGACCGGCTGAACGCCCAGCCACTCCTCGCGTGGAACCAATGATTTCAATGCTTCAATGGTTGCGTAGGCGATGTTCACCTTGTTGGTTGAACCAAGTGACTTGGTGAGTAGGTTGCGAACACCGGTTACACCGATGATTTGTCGGACAACACCACCAGCGATGATACCGGTACCAGGAGCGGCTGGCTTGATCAGCACGCGAGCACCTGAGAACTTGACTTCGCTGTCGTGTGGAATTGTTTCGCCCTGAAGAGGGATTGTTACCAAATGTTTCTTGGCAACATCAGTTGCCTTGGCGACGGCAGCTTGCACATCGGCACCTTTGGCCACACCAACACCAACCTTGTCTTTGCGGTTGCCGACAACCACCAACGCCTTAAAGCGGAAGCGGCGGCCACCCTTCACCACGCGGGACACGCGGTCAATGTTGATTACCAATTCTTCAAACTCTTTTGGTGCAGCTGGCGTGTCATCGCGCCGATTTCGCCGGTCATCGCGGCGACCGCCACGTGGACTGCGAGGTTTTCGCTCCTCGGCACGTGGGGTAGTATTTGCTTGTTCAGCCATACTAAAACTCCAATCCTTCTTGACGTGCAGCATCAGCCAATGCCTTCAAGCGGCCAGCGTACTGGCGACCATTGCGATCAAAAACTACTGCACTAACTTTATTTTTCTTTGCCTTTTTGGCAATTTCTGCCCCGACAATGGCAGCCTTTTCGCTCATCGAACCCTTTGCTTTGGTGCCGACAGTGGTTGCGGCAGCCAAAGTGTGCTGCTTAACATCGTCAATCAGCTGTGCTGAAATGTGCGTATTCGATATCGTTACGCTCAGGCGTGGACGCTCAGCTGTGCCACTAACCTTGGCGCGCACACGGTTTTTGCGTAGCTGACGGTTCAATAATTTCTTATTTTCAGCCATGACTACTTACCTGTCTTTCCTGCCTTACGCAAAATCTGCTCGTCGGCATATTTAATACCCTTACCCTTGTATGGCTCAGGCTTCTTTAGGGCACGAATCTCGGCAGCCACTTGACCAACTTTTTGCTTGTCAATACCGCTGACGATGATAGTCATCTTTTCGTTAGTGACTGTTACGCCCTCTGGGGCTTTATATTTGACTGGGTGCGAGAAACCTAGCATCATGTCTAGCTCATTGTTGCTCGACGATACGCGGAAACCGACACCGTTGACTTCAAGTTTCTTCTCGAAGCCTTGGGTGACACCGATCACCATATTGTTGATCAGCGCACGCATCAGACCATGCTGGGCACGAGCTGTTTTGGATTCATCTTTAGGATGAACCGTGACTTGTCCGTCTCCGACTTTCACCTCAACTGCTGGCGTGATGAATTGTGTCAATTCACCTTTCGGGCC
>DAIQMM010000106.1:0-1548 GCA_036788915.1 Nanosynbacter sp.
GCGTTAGCTGACTACAAAAGTCTGCTACACTCAGAGTAAACGACCCCCAATCTGATATAATTTATCTATGAATACGAGGGAGCTTGAAAAGCAGTTGTGGACTGCGGCGGATAAACTACGGGGTAATATTAGTTCGTCGGACTATAAATATGTGGTACTGGGGCTGATTTTTCTAAAATATGTTTCAGATGCGTTTTCGGTACGATATCAGGCAGCGATTGATGAGAACTATGATCCTGAAGACCGGGATTGGTATTTGGCGGAGAATATTTTTTGGATTCCCAAGGAGGCTCGTTGGGAACACCTGGTGGCGAGCGCCAAGCAGCCAGAAATTGGCGTGCTAGTCGATAGTGCCATGGAAGCAGTTGAACGCGATAATCCAAGTTTGAAAGGTGTTTTGCCGAAAAATTATGCTCGTGAAGCTCTGGATAAGCGTCGATTGGGTGAACTCATTGATTTATTTACCAATATCAAATTCGACACTGCCAGTTCCAAAGACTTGCTTGGTCAAGTGTACGAATATTTTATGGGTATGTTTGCTGACAGTGAGGGTAAGCATGGTGGTGAATTCTACACGCCGCGCTCCATCGTGAAATTGCTAGTAGAAATGCTTGAGCCATACAGCGGGCGCGTGTACGACCCATGTTGCGGTAGCGGCGGTATGTTTGTTTGGAGCGAGAAGTTTGTCGAGGAGCATGCTGGACGTGTCAGTGACATTGCGGTGTATGGTCAGGAATTCAACGAAACGACTTGGCGACTCGCTAAAATGAACATGGCAATTCGGGGAATTGACGCGAATATTAAACGCGGCAACACCCTGATGGACGACCAGCTTCCTGACCTGAAAGCTGATTATATCTTGGCTAATCCGCCGTTTAATATTAGTGACTGGGGTCAGGAGCACTTACAGGCTGACCCGCGCTGGAAGTATGGCCTGCCGCCAAAGGGTAATGCTAACTTTGCTTGGATTCAACATATGATTCACCACTTGAGCCCGCGCGGTACGGCAGGTTTTGTGTTGGCAAACGGCAGTATGAGCAGTCAAACTGGCGGTGAAGGTGATATCCGCAAGCAGTTGGTACTCAATGATATGGTTGACGCCATCGTCACACTGCCGAGCCAGTTGTTTTTTAACGTTGCTATACCATGCTGCTTGTGGTTTGTGTCGCGTGATCGTGCCAATCGTCACGGCAAAGTGCTGTTCATCGATGGGCGTAATTTGGGTAAAATGGTAACCCGCCGCAACCGCGAACTGACCGAAGAAGACATTGCCCGGGTAGCGAAGACATATCATGATTATAAAACCGCCAGTGCGGATTACACTGACCAGCCGGGTTTCTGTAAAGCCGCTGATCTAGAAGAAATTAAGCAGCATGACTATGTACTGACGCCTGGTCGTTACGTTGGTATTGAGGAGGCCGAGGAAGATGATGAACCGTTTGCCGAGAAATTTGCTAGGTTGACAGCCGAGCTTGAAGGACAGTTTGCGAAGAGCTGTGAGCTGGAGGTAAAGATAAAAGAGAACCTTGCCAAAATAGAGAAAGAAAT
>DAIQMM010000107.1:0-1514 GCA_036788915.1 Nanosynbacter sp.
CCAATTGTAGAAAAAAAGCCAACAACGCCCGCAAAAAAGCCCACACCATTACCGCCCAAAGAAGAGCCGACTCCGCCAGAAGAGAAGCCAGCCGCTTCTCCGAAAAAGAAATCGTCAAACGAACAAACGCCGACCTCGCTCGACTGGAACGCTGTCGTCTCTGAGGTAAGATCAAAGTCATTGGCGTTAGCGACATTACTACAGGCTTGCACCTGGACGATTGACGGAGCAACTCTGACGATCTACGCTGGCAACAGTTTTACTAAAAAGAAGTTAGATGACGCAAAAAATCGCCCATTACTAACGGAAGCGATTGAAAATGTTTGCGACTCCGAGCTTGATATTACAATAATCGGCAAGAAACAACCACCAAAAAATAAACAATTAGCCGAAATTGCTGCTATGATGGGTGGAGGAGAAGAGGTGAAATTGGAGGACTTGAAGTGAGCACACAAACAGACGCTGGTATGACTGCTGGAAAGTTGCCACCACAAAACTTGGACGCAGAGAAGAGTTTATTGGGGGCAGTGCTAATCGATGAGGACGTGTTGGCTGATGCTGTAGAAATTGTTCATGCCAATGATTTTTATGACAAGAATCACGGGCTAATTTTTGCCGCCATGACTAGACTGTTCGAGAAGCATAAACCAGTCGACTTATTGACATTGACTGATGAGCTGAAGCGTAAAGACGAACTAGAACTTATCGGCGGCTCAGCTTATCTAACCGAACTGACAAATTACGTACCGACCGCCGCCCACGCCGAAGCTTATGCTGAAATGGTGGCTCAAAAAGCCGTGCGACGCCGCTTAATTAAAGCCAGTGCTGATATCACTGAACTGGGCTATGATGAGTCGACCACCACTCAAGAACTACTGGAAAAAGCTGAGGCAGAACTATTCAGCGTGTCCGACCAATCGCTCAAACAAGATTTAGTCAGTCTCGAAAGCATCTTGACTGACAGCTTTGACCGCATTGAAGAATTGCACAAAAATAAAGGGACACTACGAGGCATTCGCACTGGCTATCGCGACCTTGACAATATGACCGCTGGACTGCAGCGATCTGACTTGATAATCCTGGCGGCTCGTCCAGCCATGGGTAAAACCACTCTGGTTACCAACTTGGCGTACAACGTAGCGACCATCGAGAAAAAGCCAGTGTTATTTTTCAGTCTGGAGATGAGTAAAGAGCAGCTGGTTGATCGCATGCTGGCGGATGCCGCTGGAGTTGATAGCTGGAATATTCGGACGGGCAATTTGAGCGATGACGATTTCGCCAAGCTATCGGAAGCGATGGGCGAGATGGCGGAGGCACCGATTCACATCGACGACACGCCTGGACTAAGCGTTTTGGAGATGCGAACAAAGGCTCGTCGTGCCGCTCATGACAGCGAACTGGGGCTGATCATCGTCGACTACTTGCAGCTGATGCAAGCCACCAACAACCACAACGGCAACCGCGTCCAGGAAGTGTCAGAAATATCTCGCGGATTAAAATTAATTGCCCGCGAA
>DAIQMM010000108.1:0-1490 GCA_036788915.1 Nanosynbacter sp.
GCGTTAGCAAAATTTGAACGAAACACTCAGTAAAATATTCCGTAACATTGAGCAGTCAGCTAAAGGTTTTGATAGCGAGGATGATTTTCGCGGGCTATTTGACGACTTGGACGTTAACAGCAATAAACTTGGTCCGACCGTCACCAGACGCAATGAGCGATTGGTAAAATTAATGAACGCCATCGGTGAATTGGAGCTTGGCAAGTTTGAGGACAATACGATTGACGCTTTTGGCGATGCATATGAGTATTTGATGACCATGTATGCTGGTAATGCTGGCAAATCCGGAGGTGAGTTCTTCACGCCGCAAGAAGTGAGCGAACTTTTGGCAAAAATTACTGTTGTCGGCAAGACATCGGTGAATAAAGTGTATGACCCGGCAGCAGGCTCCGGTTCGCTACTGCTAAAGTTTGCGAAAGTTCTGGGTAAGGATAATGTCAGGCAAGGCTTTTACGGGCAAGAGATTAACATTACGACTTATAATCTTTGCCGTATCAACATGTTCCTGCATGACATTAATTATGAAAAGTTTAATATTGCCCACGGCGATACGCTGAAAGATCCAAAACACTGGGACGATGAGCCGTTTGATGCGATTGTCTCAAATCCGCCATATAGTATCAAATGGGACGGCGACAGTAATCCGACGCTGATTAACGATCCTCGCTTTAGCCCAGCTGGAGTGTTGGCGCCGCGCAGTAAAGCTGATTTGGCATTCACGATGCATATGTTGAGCTGGCTCAGCGAGAGCGGTACGGCAGCGATTGTTGAGTTTCCTGGCGCACTATATCGCGGTGGAGCTGAGGCAAAAATTCGCAAATACCTGGTAGATAGTAATTATGTTGATACTGTCATCCAATTACCGCCAGATTTGTTCTTTGGTACGACAATTAGCACTTGTATCCTTGTTTTGAAAAAGAGCCGGGCGACGAACGATATATTATTTATCGATGCCAGTGCTGAGTTTGTGCGAAAAGGCAATAAAAATAAGTTGAGCGAGGAAAATCGTCAGAAAATTCTGGATAGTTTTACGAATCGGCAAAATATCGATTACTTTGCGAAAGTTGCTGCTTATGAAGATGTCGCCGCCAATGACTATAATCTATCAGTGAGTTCGTATGTTGAGGCAGAAGATACACAAGAAGTGATTAATATTACTGAGCTCAATGCTGACATTGCAAAGATCGTAGCTCGCCAGTCGGAGTTGCGCACAGAGATCGATGCGATAGTTGCGGACCTTGAAAGAGATAATGATGATGCGAGATAACGGCAATGTCATTGTCTACGTTGACGATAACGGTAAACCGCAAGTTGATGTCCGGTTTCAGGACGAGACGGTTTGGCTGACGCAAGCGCAGCTGGTTGATTTGTATCAGTCAAGTAAAGCGAATGTTAGTGAGCATATAAAAAATATTTTTGACGAGGGCGAACTTGATCCTGCAGCAACTGTTCGGAAATTCCGAACAGTTCGAACTGAGGGTGGCTAACGC
>DAIQMM010000109.1:0-1438 GCA_036788915.1 Nanosynbacter sp.
GCGTTAGCAGGTAGCTTGTTTTGATCTGAGCTCTTTAATTGTTCTGGAGCGATTATTTGCAATATATCAGCAGCTTCGGTAACGGCAAAAGCCCCTTGCTTAAGCAAAGAGTTGCAACCCGCGGACAATGGACTGGTGATGTTCCCTGGTACGACAAATAACTCTCTTCCTTGGTCAAGTGCGTGGGTGGCAGTATTTAAGGTGCCGCTACGCTCTGCAGCCTCGGTGATAATGATTGCATCTGCCAATCCGCTGACCAGGCGGTTTCGTTCCAAAAAGCTCCAGCGACCAACAACTTTACCGTCGCCCTTCATCCATTCTGAGATAATCGCACCGCCATGTTTTATGATGTTCATGGCTAGTCCATGATTGGTTCGGGGCGAGATCGACGGCAATTCGTCTGCCACCACACCGACGACCACGCCTCCAGCTTCTAATGCCGCCTTTTGAGCGATGCTGTCTACTCCCAGAGCAAGACCGCTCACGATGACGCAGCCTGCTTTTGCCAGGTCGGTTGCCAGCTTTTCAGTTACCTCTTTGCCGTAAGCTGAGGGTTTGCGTGAGCCGACGATTGCTACGACGGGTGCTTGTTTATCTGGCAATTTTCCCATAAAACATAACCTTTTTGGCGGATTGGCAATACTAGCTAACCTCTGGGTGAAATTATGTTCATCTGGGAGTATTCTATTGATTTCCATAGTTTTTATTGCAAAAAGTATTGACATTCTGTCAAATGGCTGCTATAATGGCACATGATTGGTTAGCCGAAAGCTGACCAAACGCACCTTATACCCCCTTATTCTAACGATAAGTTAGATTGCGCGCAATGGCATTAAGTATTCTTACCCTCCACTTTTTGCGTCAAACGTTACGCGCATACTAACCCCTTTAACTGCCCTTTTTCAAGGCGACCTCTGTTGATGTGAGCACTGACAAGTGTTGATTATATCAGGCGCGGACTTTTGGAGTTTTAGTCGCGACGCTTCACGGATGCGGTAGCTCGGGTGGGTTGAAGGGCGACAAAGCACCAGGTGATGCCCACCCTTACCTGGTGCTTTTTTGTTAGGTAATTATATTGACTTATTGTCATAAAAATAGTATAATGATGTTTAATAATGAGCCACATTAGTAAAATGTTTCCAATGCAGTATAACCGTCTGAAGAAAGCGGCAGACTTAACACCTTTGCAATTTCGGACACAAGCTGAGCAAGCTTACGCTGCCTGTCCGCGGGCGTTTCGGGTGATGGCTCGACGATTTGATCGCAGTTTGCCGATGGCGTTGGAGTTCTTTTTAAGTTGGCGTGACGACTGTTTACCGCGACTACAGTCAATTGAACAAGCTTCGCAGCAAAAATCAGCTCAAACGTTGTTGTCTGAGAAGTTTTTGTTTGACGAGACGCAGCGTGATGAAGTTTTAAGAGATATAGCAGCTAACGC
>DAIQMM010000110.1:0-1423 GCA_036788915.1 Nanosynbacter sp.
CGTCTTTGCGGTGGATTTGGTCGCGGGTGCGAACCACCACAGCTTTAACGACAGATTTCTTTTTGACGTTGCCGGTTGGGCTGGCATCTTTGACTGAACAGACGATCACGTCGCCAACGCGAGCGTAGCGGCGACGGGTACCGCCGAGGACGCGGATGCACAATACTTCTTTGGCACCCGAGTTGTCAGCTACCTTGAGGCGAGATTCTTGTTGGATCATTTGTCGTCCTCCTTAGTCTCTTCCTCAGCTTCACCAGAAACTTCAGCCTTTAGTTTGATAGAACCGCGAGACTTTTCAATCACCTTGACCAGCGTAAAGCTCTTGGTCTTGGAAATTGGGCGAGTCTCTTCGATTTGCACCTTGTCGCCTTCGCCTGCTTGATTGGTCTCATCATGAGCAGTGTATTTGCGAGTCACGGTGTACTGTTTGCCGTAGAGCGGATGCGTTTCGCGGCTGGTGACCGTCACGGTGATGGTCTTGTCGCGCTTGGCACTCGTTACGACGCCAATCAGTGTTCGTCGGGCCATTACTTGCTCTCCTTTTCGTTAATTTGTGTCAGCAGGCGTGCGATATCCTTGCGGAGTGAACGCAGCGCTTTTGGATTAACTAATTCGCCAGCAGCGTGAGAACGTTTTGCTTGAAGCAGGTCATTTCGCTTTTCGGCGACTTCCTTCTTCAAATCCTCAACGGTCTTCACAACTGCTGCTTTTTTAGGTTTCTTTGTTTCAGCCATTATGCGTCCTCCCGCTTGATGAACTTACATTTGACTGGTAGTTTGTGGCTCGCCAGGCGCATTGCCTCACGAGCGACCTCCTCGGAAACACCCTGCATTTCAAACATCACTGTGCCGGCCTTGACCTTGGCAACAAAGAACTCTGGATTACCCTTACCACCACCCATCTTCAAACCAAGTGGCTTGCGAGTAACTGGGGTGTGTGGGAAAATCCGGATCCAAATCTTACCACCACGCTTGATGTAGCGGGTCATTGCCTGACGAGCAGACTCGATTTGGCGGGAGTTGATGCGCTCGTTTGATTGTGATTGCAGTGCAAAGTCGCCGAACGCGATGTAATTACCACGGGTTGCTCGACCACGGTTTTTACCTATACGCACTTTGCGATATTTAGTCTTTTTCGGTAACAGCATTTAGCGACTCCTTTCTCCCTTATAAATCCACACTTTCACGCCGATGATACCAGCTGGTGTCTGGGCGCGAGCACAGTGGAAGTCAATATCAGCACGAAGGGTGTGAAGTGGCACTGAGCCTTCAATCACCTTTTCGCGGCGTGCCATTTCAGCACCGTTCAAACGACCAGCCACCTCGATGCGGATACCTTTGGCACCAGCACTCATGGTGTTTTGTGCGGTCATTTTGGTTGCGCGGCGGAAGTTGATGCGGCGTTCCAACTGGCGGGCGATGTT
>DAIQMM010000111.1:0-1420 GCA_036788915.1 Nanosynbacter sp.
GCGTTAGCCTAGAAATTTCCAAGGAAATCAGCCGCTTATCTTTCAGCGACGCCGGTACGTCGCCCTTGACGATGCGCTGCGCCAAGGCCTCGACGATGGCGGTTTTACCAACACCCGGCTCGCCGATGAGGACTGGATTATTTTTAGTGCGTCGGCTGAGGATTTGCATAGTGCGGCGAATTTCCTCATCCCGGCCGATGACTGGGTCGAGCTTGCCCTCGCGTGCCAGGGCCGTGATGTCCGTCCCAAACTGCTCGAGGGACTTGGCGGTTTCTTCTTGGTTCATATTTGGTGGCATAATTATCCTCCTGTTACTTAATTCCATGATAGCAGATTTTGCATAATCATTTTTGGTGCTAATCATAAAAATGGTAAAATGAAATCATGAAACATGTTTTGGTGAAAATTGCACGAAAGGCTTTGCCAGCTAAAGCCCTGCACAATGTCGAGAACACGTATCGACGAGTGCGAGTAAAAGTAGTAAGTGCACGGTACGGTAATCCGTCCAAGCGTCTAAAAGTGATCGCGATAACAGGAACGAATGGCAAGACGACCACGGCATGTTATATCAATGAGATTTTGAAGGAAGCCAATTTCACCACAGCTATGTTCACTACGGCATTGATTGAGGTGGCGGGCGAAGCTCGACTTAATGACATGAATGTTACGGTGGCATCGACAGCCCAAATGCAGCGATTTTTCCGTAATGCGAAAAAGGCTAATGTTGATTATGTTGTGTTGGAAGTGACGAGTCATGCACTAGATCAGTATAAGCTTGAGGGTGTGCCGATTGAGGCAGCCGTGATGACGAACCTGACCCAAGACCACCTGGATTATCATAAAACAATGGAGCATTACGCAGCCACAAAAGCCAAGCTGTTCCAATTGAATCCGCGTTTTATCGTTTTAAATCGTGATGACGAGTGGTATGACTACTTTAATCAATTTACCGCTGATGAGCAGAAAATGACTTACGGCAAACATGAAGAAGCTGAAGCGAAAATTACACGTGTGAAGTTGTATCGCAAGGGAACAGAGGCTGACGTGGTGCTCGATCATCAGACGCATTTGGAATTGGCGACCAACTTGCCAGGCGAGTTTAATGTGATGAATATGACGGCGGCGACAACGTTGGCATATCTGTTGGGAATTAAACTGAAGGATATTCAAGAAGGTATTGCAAATGTTGAAGCGGTGCCAGGTCGGTTTGAGCGAGCAGTCGAAGGTTTACCGTACGATGTTATCGTTGACTATGCACATACGCCAGACGCTCTAGAGAAGTTGTTGATCGCAGCACATAGTATCGCCAAGGGGCGAGTTATCTTGGTGTTTGGTGCGTGTGGCGATCGTGATCAAGGCAAGCGACCGATTATGGGCGAAATCGCGGCTCGTGGAGCGGATCGAATCTTTCTAACCAATG
>DAIQMM010000112.1:0-1412 GCA_036788915.1 Nanosynbacter sp.
TGTTGCAATCGACCGCCGCTGCCGCCGAGCGCGTGTTTGAATTTTTGGACGAGCCAGAAGAACAGGCGGAAGGTAAGGATTTGGTAAAATTGGCGAACGTCAAGGGCGAAGTTGAATTTGACAATGTGGTCTTTGGCTACAAGCCTGATCAAACCATCATCAAGGGTCTGTCGGCGCACATCAAGCCAGGTCAGCGCGTGGCGATCGTCGGTCCAACGGGCGCGGGCAAAACCACCTTGGTCAATTTACTGATGCGATTTTACGAAATTAACAGCGGCGCGATCAAAATCGACGGCGTCAATATAGCCCAGATGAAGCGCAGCGACGTGCGGCAAATGTTTGGCATGGTGTTGCAGGACACTTGGTTGTTTAACGGCACGATTCGCCAAAATTTGCTCTATGGCAATCCAACAGCCAGTGAAGAAGAGATGGTTGCTACCGCCAAGGAGGCGCATGTTGACCATTTCGTGCGGTCGCTGCCGGGCGGCTACGATATGGTACTGGGCGAGGAAGCTGCGAACATTTCACAGGGCGAAAAGCAGCTGCTGACGATTGCCCGGGCAATGCTGGCGCGCACGCCAATGCTGATTTTGGACGAAGCGACCAGTTCGGTCGACACCCGCACTGAAGTGCTCATCCAAAAAGCCATGGACAAGTTGATGCAGGGCAAGACCAGCTTCGTCATCGCTCATCGCCTGAGTACCATTCGCGACGCCGATCTAATCTTGGTCGTTCGCGACGGTAATATCATTGAGCAAGGCAAGCATGACGAACTGCTGAAGCAGGGCGGCTTTTATGCTGAGCTGTATAATAGCCAGTTTGCTGAGTGATTGCTGAATATTAATTGGGTTTAGCTCTCAGGCCTACAAAGGTACAATATGTATAGATAATAGGATTGTATATGTCAAGAGAATACGTCAATAATCACTATGTACCACAGTGGTATCAAAAACGATTTATTCCTCATGGGCAGACTGATAACGAGCTATTCTATCGCAATTTAAAGCCCACGCCATTTATCGATTCGCAAGGAGTATCTCGTCCATCACGAGCCGTCAAAAAACAGGGGACTCGTCTCTGTTTTAAGGAGGACGATTTGTATGCGAGATGGTTTAATGGAGTTAAGTATACCGATATTGAACAAATATTTTTTGGAAATATTGATAATTATGGCAGGAAGGCTGTCGATTTCTTTGCTAAATATGATCATCAAAATCCTAACTGGGATGGCAAAATGTTTAGGGCTTTGATGTTGTATATGAGTACACAAAAATTAAGAACTCCAAAAGGTCTCGGCTGGTTAGCAGGGCAGGTAGGGTCAGATGATAGGAATACCGTATTAAGGCATATGATACAACTTCGGCAACTTTATGGTTCAATCTGGACGGAGTGTGTTTGGCAAATTGCTAATG
>DAIQMM010000113.1:0-1308 GCA_036788915.1 Nanosynbacter sp.
CCGTACTAACGATTTAGCAAACCGTCCCCTTCAGCCACTTGGGTACTCCTCCAAACCTGGAATATAGTGTATCATAGAATCATATCAATTAACAGTACTATCTTGACAAAAAGAGAATATTGACAACATAGTATAGTAAAGGTATAGTAAACATTATGATGAAGCGATACGTTTTAACAATACTCACTGGAATATTCACAATCGGTTTTGGCATCATGACAGTAACCACGCCAGTAGCCGCACTTGGTGAAGGTGGTGCACCAGCAGGTATCAATGCCGCTCGTGGCGACAACACTCCAAGCAACCTACTTAACGGAGAAACGTCAATTATCCGCCGTGGAATCAACCTTATGCTTTACGGCATCGGTGTGCTTAGCGTGATTATGCTGATTTTCGGCGGCTTTCGTTACATCGTATCTGGCGGACAAAAAGAAAAGGTAACTGCCGCCAAAAATACCATTTTATACGCAATCATCGGTCTTCTGGTGGCAGTTTTCGCTTACGCCATCATCAATTTCGTCATCATGACTGTAATTAGCGGCGGCTCAACGACTGACGTTTAATTGTCGCTACATATCGCTCATGGTATACTGAATATATGGATTTAGAGCAGAACGATATCAATATCGAACAGTCGGTAGGTACCGACGCGATCGACCTGCGTGAGCCAGTTACCTGGGAGGCACCAGAAATAATACGAGCTCAGCGTGGTATAGTCTGGTATATTGTTGCAGGAGTTGCGACACTGGTAATGATCGTTCTTTCTGTTCTCGTTTTTAACAACTGGACTTTTGCTGTTTTATTGCCAATCATGGCAGCGGCGGTACTGACACTGTCTATTAAGCCGCCAGAAAACATCAACTACGCCATCAGTCCAAAGGGTGTTTACGTAGCCGACAAGCTTTATGATTTTAGCGAGTTTAGGGCGTTCGGCATTATTAAAGAGAAAGAGTTTCACTCTGCCGTATTGCTGCCAGTCAAGCGGTTTTCACCAGGACTTACCATTTATTTTCCCGAGGAAAAGGGTGAAAAAATTGTTGATATGCTCGGAGCAAGATTGCCAATACAAGAGATAAAACTTGACGCTCTGGAAAAATTGATTCGTCTGATAAAGCTGTAGCTTGCCCTGAATTACAAGGTGTGATAGAATACAAAAGTTCACGTGCCATTACGGTACATGAAAGCACTTTCTATTTTTATTATGGCCAATCGGTTTTCCGAACGGCTGTATGCACCCGTAGCTCAGCTGGATAGAGCGTTGGCTTGCGGAGCCAAAGGTCGTACGTTCGAATCGTGCCGGGTGTACCA
>DAIQMM010000114.1:0-1235 GCA_036788915.1 Nanosynbacter sp.
CATTTTTTCGCAGCCAAAACACTAGCCATTAAAGCCGTTTGGGTTTTGACTTTGCCAATTCCAGGAATCGCGGCAAGCATCCTCAATAGTCAACTCTGCACGCCAATTCAATTCACGCTCAGCCAAGCCAGGGTCAGCATAACAGGCAGCAATATCGCCAGGGCGACGCTGGACAATTTCATACGGAATAGTCTTGCCAGCCGCCTTCTCAAATGCTCGCACCAATTCCAAAACCGAAGTGCCACGGCCAGTACCGATATTGTAGGCTTTATATTCATCAGGCGAACCCAAATGTTCCAGTGCAGCCACGTGTGCTTTTGCTAGGTCTACCACATGGATATAATCACGCACACCAGTGCCGTCAACTGTGTCATAGTCATCGCCAAAAACGCTCAGCTGCTGGCGTTTACCGATCGCGACTTGGGCAATATACGGCAATAAATTATTTGGAATACCAGATGGATCTTCGCCAATAAGTCCGCTCGGATGAGCACCAATTGGATTAAAATACCGAAGAGAAGTTAGCTGCCAACCATCGCCAGTTGCTGACACGTCGCGTAATATCTGCTCGATCATCAGCTTTGTCTGTCCATACGGATTTGTTGCCGTCAGCGGCATATCTTCGGTGATCGGCAGCTTGGCAGGATCGCCGTAAACCGTAGCCGAGCTTGAGAACACTAATTTCTTAATATCGTATTCTTGCATTACATCAAGTAGCGTCAGGGTACTTTCCAGATTATTCTGATAGTACCAAAGTGCCTTCTCCACCGATTCGCCAACCGCTTTTAAGCCAGCAAAATGAATAACCGCATCAATATTCTCAGTTTGGAACAGAGCCGACAACTCTTCGCGATTTCGCACATCAAACTGATAAAAAGGGACTTTCTGTCCAGTAATTTTCTCTATTCGCCGCAAACTTTCTGCTGATGAATTAATCAAATTATCCACCACCACAGCCTGATGTCCAGCCTGGAGAAGCTCAATAATTGTGTGGCTACCGATATAGCCTGTGCCGCCTGTAACTAAAATCTTCATAGTTGTAGTATAGGTCGGCGTGAGATAATTAGCAAGATCGACTCTCAGAATTATTAATCCAGCAGGCACAAAAAACAGCTGACAAATCCGTCAGCCATTCTTCAATATTTAGATAATCAAATTGGTCGGGGTGAAAGGACTCGAACCTTCGACCTCACGGTCCCAAACCGCGCGCGCTAGCCAACTGCGCCACACCCCGA
>DAIQMM010000115.1:0-1227 GCA_036788915.1 Nanosynbacter sp.
GCGTTAGCTGGCGGTGCTTTTTAGTACTGCCATGAGGCTCTCTTTACAGAGGGCCGCTAGTCGTCAGGACGACTAGCCCACCGGAAAATAGCTCGCTGAATTAGCTCAATCTGACAAAAGTATCTTGATCAGAAAGGAGGCCATAACCAGCTTGAGCTCGTTCGGTGGGCTATTTTCATTAGATGTTATACTAAATCTATGAAAGCTATTTTAGCACTCGGAAATCCTGGCAAAACATACGCCAACACCAGGCATAATGTTGGCTTTTCGGTGATCGATCAATTCGCGGCAGAGCAGGGCACACATTTTACCGACAAGCCAAAGTTCTTCGCCGAACTTGCCGAAACTTCTCACGGTAACGAGAAAATAATCCTCATTAAACCAGCGACTTATTACAACGAAACTGGCAGATCGGCACGTGCGGTTATGGATTTTTATAAACTATCACTTGACGATATTCTAATTATTCACGACGATACCGATCTTGACTTTGGTAAAATACGCACTCGCAAGGGTGGGCGAGACGCTGGCAATAACGGATTAAAGTCTCTTCACCATCACATCGGTACTGACTTCTGGCATATTCGCATCGGTACCGACAGCTTAACTCGGCGGCAAGTCGGCGATGTCAATTTCGTCCTCAGCAACTTTAATAGCGATGAAAAGGAAATCTTCACCAGCTGGACCGTCCCGACAGCGATCAACCTCATAATGAGCTTCCTTGATGATAAAATTGAACCACTCAGCGTTAAACTGTAATGAAAAAACCTTATAGAAAAAATTGGCAAGACTTCCTTTCCAGTCATCAAGAATTGGTCGGCTGGATTATTATCGGACTATTTTTTCTGGCATGCTACAGTCTCAGTTCTTACGTCGGAAAGTGGCTCTTAAGCAGTGATGTTTCTTCGGACATCAGCCAACTGCTCACCACGCCGCAAGACTTCCTGACGCTGACTCTTAGCGTTGTCGTCGAGGCGACACCTTTCCTGATACTAGGAATCATCACCTCGTCGCTCATTCGTCGATTTTTACCACCAAGTCGATTACTTAAGATCTTGCCAAAACAGCCGATTGTCCGCCGCGTCCTCATTTCCATCTCTGGTATGGCTCTGCCTGTCTGCGAGTGCGGCAATGTACCAGTGGCACGCAGCTTACTCGCCAGCGGCTTCAAGCCAGCCGACGTAATCAGCTTTCTGTTCGCCGCCCCGATCCTGAATCCGATCACCA
>DAIQMM010000116.1:0-1221 GCA_036788915.1 Nanosynbacter sp.
GCGTTAGCCTGACGCTAAGGCTGGCAACGTGTTTGCTAAAACCTACACACCGAAAGCCAAAGAAAGCCGTCGTACTTCAATTCTGAATGCGATGGACTTGATTGAATCCGAGGGTGATGTCTATATCGTCGCAAAACGCGGCTACATCACTTCATTGAAAGATGAACGTGGCAGCGATGGTCACATGCTGTATACGCCAGGCGTTAATATCCTAGAGGATTTGGAGTTGGCTGGTAAAATCACACCACAGTGGTTTAACGATACCAATGACCCTGACAACGATGCATACTTGATCGTATTCAACAAGTACAAGGTGGTCGGCGATCAATCAATCGAGAGCTACACCAACTTTGCGCTGAAGCAGAACAAGCACGAATACTTGCAGGAAATCTTTGCAGGGGGCGGCTTGAGCGGCATCGCGACAGCAGTGGCTATTAAGCACGTAGACTAACAGAGAGGGGCGTAGAGATGGCAGCATTGGTAACTAAAGAAGATATCGAGGGCGTACTTTTACGCCCCCTTTCTGATACCGAGAATAAGTACTTTGAGCAGTTATTGCAGCAAGTGACAGAGACATTGGAGGCGTTGCTGGATGTCAAAATGCAGGGCGAGGCAAATACGCCGCGTCGTTATGAGACAACTTGCGGTTCGCGTTTCCTGGTCGTCGATCCGTTCACTAGTCTATTGCCAGAAGTGACAACAGAAAGCGGTATGCCGCTGGTGGTCAAGTCAGTGAGTCAAGGCGACGAACTGAACGCCAGCTGGTTCAATATCATCGAGATGGTTGATCCACTATCCGCTGATTACTACACCGTCAAGGCGGCGTGGGGATATGGCGAGCCGTTGCCATACGGATTGAAAATCCTCATTGCACGGCTATTTGACACGCTGTCAATAGCTAATCAAGGTAGTTTTTACAACAACGTAAAATCTGAAACAGTGCTGAGTCATTCAGTAACGTATGACAACACCAAGCAAGTTATTGATCAGTTCGCGGAGGCAAACGTTGACTTACTGGCAAAGTTTGTAAAGCCAATCAGCAGTTGCGTGGTGTCTGGCTACACTGATACGCCACTGAGCCAGCGTGGAGTCCGTCGTCATGATATTCCGCGATAACATCACCTTGGTCGCACCCGTAGACGGTGTATACCGCCAGACGGGGGGCGAGCGACACAGTGTGAAGTGTGTCATCGAGCAGACAAGTGGCTTGACTCGTGGCAG
>DAIQMM010000117.1:0-1217 GCA_036788915.1 Nanosynbacter sp.
GCGTTAGCCGATAAATACCGCTGAGTTTTTTCGTGGCAGTGGAGCACGACGGAAAACTTACCGAGATGCACGCCGAGATGGCAAAAATTGCCAGAACCATCAAGATTCGTGACAAGTTGCGAGTGCAGCTATTCACGCCAACCGGACGTGTTTATCAGACTATTACCAAGCTGACACAGCCTCTTGATCCAAAGATTGAGTGGCCGCTCATTGCCGACTACGACATCGAACTGGTTGCTGGCGACCCGCGAATGTATGACTATACCGACGGCGCAGCACAGCGAATCACGCTAGAGCGTCCGCGTGACGGCGGACTGTTGTGGAGCCCAACAGGTTTACTTTGGGAGCGTGACGGCTTGCACTGGGTAGCTGGCGGGGGACTGAATCACGCCACAAATGATGGCAACACGTATGTTTGGCCGACAATCACAATTACTGGCAAGGTCACCAACCCGACCGTATCCAACCAGACAACTGGCGAAATATTGGCACTAAATATCAGCACGACAGACAGCGACACAATCGTATTTGATACATACAACCGAGAAGTGACGCTAAATGGGGTAGGTATCGATAATAACCTCACCAGTAGCCAATACTGGCGTTTGGTGCCAGGGCTAAATGAGCTGATTTTCAATACCTCAAACAGTGCTGATACTGGCACGGCTATCGTTGAGTGGTACAACGGCTACACGGGAGTGGCGTAATGGACGAGTATGTACCACCACGCTACACCATCGAGTTATGGCATCGCGGAAAGACCAAGGTGGCAGATATTACGAGGCTTTGCCAAGACATCGACTGGAGTATGACACGAAACGGCGTAGAGTCGCTAGACTTTAACATGTCAATGCCAGATTGGGAGGAGAAGTGCCGACGGATCGGCGAGAATCCAAATACTATCTTGAAGCCGTGGGTGAGCGACATCAGAGTCAAACGTAATGGCGAGTATTTATTTGGTGCAGTGGTGGTAGAGGCAAACCGCAACCTGAACACCGACAATGCAAGGGTGCTGGTGCAGTGCGACGGCTATTTGAACCTAATTGACGCACGGTATCTGAATGGTCGTTGGAAAGGGATTGAAGCTACTGACATTGCCTGGGATATCATCCAGGAGGTGCAGAATCGACCTAACGGAGATGTTGGTATCACCAGGGGCAGCAGGCAGTACCGCACCGGCGTACGACGCGACAGAATGGACGACTGGGAAGACATCA
>DAIQMM010000118.1:0-1213 GCA_036788915.1 Nanosynbacter sp.
TGCAGCTTCTTTTTTTAGACGTTCAGCTTCCGCTTCAGCCTTGGCATCATGAACGTTGTTTACCGCCACGCGGTCAAAGTTTTTAGCAGTCAAGCGAGCTGACTTACCAGAACGCTTACGTAGGAAGCTGAGGAACTTGCGGCGAACCTTGGCACGGCGGACGATTTCCACCTTTTCAATCAGTGGGCTGTGCAGCAAGAATGATTTTTCCACGCCGACGCCTGAGGCAATTTTACGAACGGTGATGCGTGAGGTGTGCGAGCCTTTGTTGTCGGTGCGAATAACCACACCTTCAAACATCTGGATACGCTCTTTGTTACCTTCTTTAATCTTCTGGTAAACACGAACGGTGTCACCGCTGCGGGCGTCAACAACTGCTTGTTTTTTCTGTGCTTGATTGACTTTGTTGATTAACTCAAAACTCATGATATTTCCTATCTTCCAAACCTGCCCTGGCTGGCCACGCAGTTGTACCCCTGCGGCTCCACACCTAACAAAGCTTGAATAATTTAACTCTGTACAACTTCAGTGTATTTTAGCACAAAATAAGGATATATACAAGATTTGGAAGAAATCTTAGAGACATATCATTGCACTTGATTTATAAGTTTTTCAAAATGGCGTGAATTGACTTTTCTTTACCGTAACCAACCCAGATATCATGGTCGTGATCGTCGTCATCATCCTCATCCAGTTCGACGAATGTACTCTGTATCCTCACACCGTATTTTTGGCGTAAATCCTGACGGCTATTATAATCAACTTTCAAAATCTGCACGCCAGCTGGAATTGGGCCCTCGCGTAGCACCTTGTCAAATGCTTGACATTCACCGCACTGTGGATCATGGAAGAACAGAATGGTCTTTCGGTAGGCATGCTCCATGGTATTGCCATCAACATAATCAGCATAGCGACCTACAGCTGGGTTTCCTGGCTGAGCCGATCCAGGCGACTGCTGAGGTGTCGGATTTGTTGGAGTGTCCGACTGAGATTGTGAGTTAGACTTCTGTGGAGTGCTTTGTTGCTGTGATGTCGATTCATTAACTGGAGTCTGCGGACGCAGTAGCCACACAGTCCCAACTACACCACCAATGACAACGGCAGCAATAATACTTGCGATGATAATAATATGCTTTCGGCTCATGCTTTACAGTATAGCAATGATTATAGCGTTTAGGAAATTATGTTACATAAAGCAAAAAAGCGCTAACGC
>DAIQMM010000119.1:0-1185 GCA_036788915.1 Nanosynbacter sp.
TTTCAATGACAGCTGCCTCGTTATAAGCTGGAATAATAACACAAACCCTCTTCATGTTAATAGTATAACACTATTTATAAATACTTGCCGTAACCAGATTTTTTCAGCGGCTCAGAGAGTTTGTTAAGCTGATCCCGATTAATCCAGCCATTTTTAAAAGCAATTTTCTCTGGACTACCGATGATGCGGCCAGTTCGTTTCTGGATGACGCGAACGAAGTCAGAGGCGTCAGTCAGGCTGTCGATTGTTCCGGTGTCCAGCCAGACATCACCATTGTCTAAGGTCTGGACCTGCAGTTTACCGCGACGTAGATATTCAGCATTGATGGAGGTGATTTCTAGCTCACCGCGGTCGGATGGTTTGACGTTCTTGGCGATTTCGACCACGTTATTATCGTAGAAATACAAACCAACAACGGCAAAGTTTGATTTTGGCTCGGCTGGCTTTTCTTCAATAGAAACAGCTTGATTTTGCTCATCAAACTCGACAACACCGTACCGTTCTGGGTCAGAAACTTTGTAGGCAAAGACCGTACCGCCGTCAGGATTAGTACACTCCTGTAGAGACTCATCCAGCCGCTCACCGTGGAATATGTTATCTCCCAGGACTAAAGCCACCTTGTCGTTACCAATGAAGTCTTCACCGATGATGAAAGCTTGCGCCAAGCCCTCTGGTTTAGGCTGAACGGCATATTCTAGATTGATACCCCATTGCGAACCGTTGCCAAGGAGTCGTTGAAATCCAGCCTGGTCGTCTGGTGTGGTAATTATCAAAATGTCGCGAATTCCTGCCTGCATGAGTGTGGTAAGCGGATAATAAATCATCGGCTTATCGTAAATTGGCATTAGTTGCTTACTGATCGCCTGAGTAATTGGCCAAAGGCGCGTCCCTGATCCACCTGCTAAAATTATTCCTTTCATGAAAACTCCTTTTGATTCAGTATATAATCTTTTAATTCATGTGTCCAATCATGGCTAGAAAACCCAGTGGAATGTAGCTTGTTGAGGTTCATGTTGCTACTTAATGGGCGCTGCGCAATTCCGTCTTTGCCGGCAAAATATTCAGCCGTCGTTGTGTTGGTGACGATCAAGTCGTCGCGCCCAGCTAGCCGGAAAATTCGCCTGGTGATGTCCGCCCAGCTTTCCAGCGGTCCGTCGTTGGTGGCGTTGTATGTGCCGAACGGGC